>JANNPR010000351.1:0-19682 GCA_031400345.1 Planctomycetota bacterium
TGGCTATTCTGTTGTTTGTAGCGTAGATAGACCATAGACAAAATGGACGAAACGGGACCACTGATCCACGGTAATCGACATTGATTAGATTCCGTGCAAATTCGTTCATTTCGTCAGGTGCCTCGCATGCGTGGCCGTTAACGATTCATAGATGCGATGGTCCATGAGCGATTTGCGCGGCTTTTCGCGTGAACCTGAATCCCATCAGTGTTGATAAGCCCGGGATCCGTATTCCTGTTCATTCATGAAAGGAGTGATCGCCGACCCGGCAACCGCTATGCTTCGGCGCCGACCGGTTCGGGTGTCTTATCCCCCAATCCTGCGGCGGACCAAGCGTCGTCCAAGCACGCAGAGCATGCCTGTACGATTGCGTCACGCGTTTTTCCCGACAGCTTGCTCGGGTGAGGATAAATCGTCACCGGACCAACATAGTTTTGTGCCGCCAGGAAACTCATGGCTCCAGAGTTATCTACCGTTCCACCCGAGCCGGGCAGTAGGCGTTGGTCGTCAGTAATCGTTGCCAGGTCGGCTCCCTCGGCAATATCGGCTAGCCGCACGGACATCACTTGGCCGCTCTTAAGCTTTTGCAGGTGTTCCGCAGTCCCACCACCAATGTGCCAATTCCAACTATCGTACATCAGGCCCACGCTTGCGTGGCCGACTGCTTTTATCAAGAGAATTAAGGGTTCGGCTTGATAGATAAACTCGAAGCGTTTGTCCTGTCGATGGGCGGGCGCGGCCATCAGTCCAACAGCCAAGGCGATGTCCCGTTTGGCCAAAACGTTAGCGATCTCGGCCAGTCGCTTGCGATGAAGTTCGAAATTCTCGTGATAGGGCAGTTCATCACTGGCTGGCAAAACCATGACGTGACAAAGCTTCGCGTTGAGGGAAGAGGCCACTTCCGCCATGCTACTTAGTTTTTCTAATTCGGCGTGAAACTCAGCTTCTTCACCTCGCCAGTTGATGGGCAGATCAAACCCGCCGATTCGGATTTTGGCGCTAAGCAGAAACCGCGCGGCATGATCGCCGCCTCTTAACTTGTACCGCTTTGCCAAATCCATCATATCCACGTCCACACCGCGGAATCCGTAAGTCAGTGCCAGCTCGATGAGTTCACTTTGGCGGCCGGAAATTCCCAGCGCCGTTGTCGAAAGGTTGCGGTACATAGTTCCCTCCTGTACTTGATTTGTGAGCTTATTCGTGAAGTGAGTGAAAGACAGCCATTATGTCGAATTTGTGCCGATCGAACTAGGGGACCGCTACGGCGTAGGGCGGGGGAGATGGGGCAAGCGGGGGAACCAATGTCGCATAAACGATCGCGTCGTCGGCCTTCGCGCAGGTCAGTCGTACACTACACCTGTTCTACCCGTGTGCAGGCTCGGCTGGGTTCGCTACGATTCGCCCGAGTTCGGATTGAGACGCAGGCTTATTAATATGGTTGCTAGCGACTCTCGATCTTTCAGGAGCAAAACAGTGCAACTTCCGTTTTGGAAAATTGTGGTCCTCGCCGTTGTGCAGGGCATTACCGAGTTTCTGCCGATCAGTTCCGATGGGCATCTGCTGGTTGCTGCGGCGATCATGTCTCCCGATGGAAGCGTCAAAGGCATGGAGCTGAACGATCTCACCATCGTGCTCCACTTAGGGACGTTGTTCTCGATTTTGTTGTTCTACAGACAACGAGTCTGGGGACTGCTTCGCGAGGATCGACGCACGGCAAGGATGCTTATTTTGGGCACGGTTCCGGCGGTGATTGTAGGACTGCCGATGAAGTTGTGGGGAGAACAACTCATTTTAGAGAACACGATTCTGGCCGGCATCATGCTGGTTTTCACGGGCCTGTTGCTGATCTGGGCCGCGCGTCAAGCACGGGGAGCCCGAGAATATCAAGAGCTTACGATCTCGGAGACGCTCCTCATCGGCACTAGTCAAGCCGCAGCCATTCTGCCCGGCTTGTCGCGCAGCGGAATGACGATATCCGCAGCCCTGAAGTTAGGCTTAACGCCGCGTGCGGCTGCGACATTTTCTTTTTTACTGGCAATTCCGGCGATTGCAGGGGCGGGCGTGCTCGAGTTTCTCCTAATGTTTATCAAAAAGAAGCCGCTGATTACCCCGGCTAGCCATCTCCTGGCCGGCGCTGGGATATCGTTCGCAGTGGGAATGGTCTCACTATGGTTGTTGGTGCGGATGCTGGAACGAGGCCGACTGCAATGGTTCGCCGCCTGGAGTATTCCACTCGGCATCGGTGTGATTATCTGGCAACTATTCACGTAATTTATGGGGTGCGACACATAGGCACGGTCCGGTGTCGACATGAGTGGACAGGAGCGACCGAGGAAACTCAAGTAATTGCGCCGCTCGCAGCTCGTTACACCCTTTTCGCAAGCTCAGGGACATGCCACCCGGTCCCTGTATTCGGCCTCAAGGTCCCCGCCGATTTTGCCGGTCAACTCCCGCTGGTTTCCTCGGTCCAGACCTTGAACGACAGAAGCTGGTTCACGCCGAACGTGGTGGCAAGTGCCACATCCGCCGCGTCGCGCCCGCGGGCCATCAGCACACGGCCGATGCGCGGCACGTTATTGCGGGCGTCGAAGGCGTACCACTGGCCGTCCAGGTAAGCCTCGAACCACGCGCTGAAATCCATTGGAGAATGGACCGGGGGGACACCGATGTCACCTAGATAACCTGTGCAGTAGCGGGCAGGAATGTTGCAGTTCCTGCAGAAAGTAATGGCCAGATGCATGAAATCGCGACAGACGCCGACTCGTTCGCGGTAGACCTCCAGCGCGGTCCGATTAGCGCGGGCTTTCAGGTAGTCGAAGTGAATGTGCCGATGAACGAAATCGCAAATCGCCTGCACTCGTGACCAGCCAGGTTGAGTTCCTCCGAACAGACTCCACGCCAGATCCTTCAACTCACTGTCCACTTCGCAATACCGACTCGCAAGTAAATACAAGATTACCTCATGCGGCAAATCCTGCACTTGCGCTTGCCCCGCCTGTGGAACTTGTAAATCGGGCAGGCCGCAATCCTCGACGAGTGCCTCGTTACGAAACACAATGCGACCCGCCGGCGCAACCACGCGCCCACATCGGTTGCCGTACAGGTCAAAGTATTCGGACACCGGTAGTCGAGGCGTGACTTCCAACCGGTCCGGCTTGCGGGTCGTTAACTCTCGCGAAGGATGCAGATACAGCATAAGCACCATGGGTGCCGGCTGTGGGGAATCAAATGCAATCTCGTACCCGACTTTGATGAGCATGGATTGGCGCATCTAGCGTTTGACGGTATTCCGCTCCTTGGCAATTTGGCAGATTGCAAGTCCGTGCGATAGGACTCGATTGGTACTCTTACTCGATGGGAACGATGTAGCTGATCGCACCGATCGGCTCGCCCTGCTTGACGTTTGCGTAGTGCGCGTGGCACATAACACACTTTTGCGATACCACGGGGACAGGAGTGATCGCATTCAACCGCCGCTGCCCGTCCATCTCGATGACTTGGTCGAAGTACGCCGCGCCTGCTTTGAGACGCTTGACGCCCTCCTTCTCAAAGGCAGTTTTTGCCACGTTTGCTGGCTCGATTGGCTCACCGGTCGCGTCGATCAGCCGCACCTGGTGCGATCCCGATTTTGAAATGCTGGCAAACAGCTGCACTGCGGCGCTGCCGGCCGGAAAGTCGTTCTCGTCGTGAACGTACTTATCGGTGATGAGCACGATGGTTTGCTTGTATATGACGTCCAGCATCCGCACGAGCTTCCGCGATCGTTCGGTCGCCGCATCGTCAGGTCGCTGAGTCGAATTCTTTTGCTCCTTTTTGGCCGCGGAGGGTTCGTCAGAGCACGCAATGGCAACCATCCCCGCGAAAAAGATCAGTGAGGCGGTAACAACCTGGCTACGTTTCATGCTTTCTCCACCGAGTTCGAGTTACGAGTTCGAGTCCATAGCATAAGTGTACTGGTGCCCGGCTAGAACGAGGCAAGAAAATGCGTGAGACGCGAACTTCGACGTTTTGGCGATCGGCCCAAGCCGAGTTTACGATTTCTAACCTCATTAAATGGCTAACGACCCTCGCAAAATAACGAGGCGGTAGTGAAATGGTAATTTTGGAAAATTCGGAATGCCGTCAAGAAACAGAAAGAGACCGGAACTCTTTAGTTTCAGGCCATTTCTCAAGTAGGCCCGGAGTGGCGTAAGCAATTTGTGCGAGTCACGATCACAAAATGCATTCGGCCCGAGTTTGTTTTTGTTCCGTTTCCCGGCTCCAGTGTATTCGGGGCGAAGCCCCAGCAGATCACCCAGCCCAGGTGAAGTCGCGGTCTCAGCGCGGACGCCGGCCTGGGTTATGGTGCCGCGCTTCCCTCGGCCGAGAGATGGACGTCGTTGACAGTCGGCACGGAAACGAGGCCGAAATAATCCGCAGACTGGGCTCGAGTCTTGGGATCGCGGTAATTCGTGGGAATGCGTGTAATTAACGGTATTCGGGTCGTAGGCGCAATATACGACCCACCTGAAAGCAGAGACACGTCACTTGTTTGATTCAGACAACCGGAATTAAGGCCATGTCACAATTTCTTTCCCGCGTGTAGTTGCACATTGTGCCGCAGCCCTCCCAAACGAAGCCGCGGTCTATTTCGGCCTCGTTTTCCCGCCGATGGAGTAACACGCTTGTTGCTCGGCCGAGGATGGGATTGTTTGACGTTTACCCAGTGCGGCGCTCGCGGCTGACGCCGCGATCTTGCACTGGGCTGGATGATCTGCTGGGGCTTCGCCCCGAATACAGGAACATCCTTCCTGCTTACAAGCACAACGCTGTCGCAATTCTGTCGAGGAACAAAAATAGGATAAATGCAATTTCTATTGACATGACCAAATTGCGACACCCAGTCGGAGCTTAGTACTTCTAAGCTCAATGCCACGAGAAAGTGGTATCCTTGTCCGGGAATGGGAACCGGACTAGGAATGGGACAGTAAAAGGTGGGGCGAAGGACGGTTACGAAAGCGTCCGAGTTCCAAACTTCTTGTTCCGTAACTCTTTACTGCCGGCCGCAACCAACGGGGCCGACGAGCGGAACTTTCACCGGCTTCACGGGTTTATATTCACCATTCTCGGCTTCTTTCTCGCTAGACAGTAAAGGGCTAGAACGATGGTAACGACCATCCGACTCGTGCAAGTCTGGGCGATTGTGTTGGTCGCCTTATTCGTCAATTCATCGCTTTGGGCAGCGTCCGACACGGAACCGTTTGCCCGGCAGGTTGATGAGTTGCTCGCCCAAGAAAGTGTTCACAGCGATAACGTGGCGCGGAAGGTGGAGCGTTCTCCAGCGACAACTTTGGCTGACAAGGTGAATGATACAACGTTTATTCGACGTGTTTATTTTGACTTGATCGGCGTGTTGCCATCTCCCGAAGAAGTGACTCGTTTTTCACTTGATCCAGCCCTAAAGAAACGCAATCAGCTCGTCGAGAAGCTGCTGGGCGACCAACGCTTCGGCGAGAACTGGGGGCGCTATTGGCGGGATGTGATTATGTACCGGCGAACGGAAGCTCGCGCAGAAATTGCGAGCAGCACGGTGGTGGAATACCTACAAGAATCACTTAATAATGGACGACCCTGGGATGAGATTGCGTCCTCATTCATTACCGCGAAAGGTAGTGTCAGGGAGAATGGTGCAACGGGGTTAATCTTCGCGCAAGGTGGTTTGCCGGAAGACATCACCTCCGAGGTTTCGCGGATCTTCCTGGGAATCCAGATTCAATGTGCCCAGTGTCACGACCATCCCACCGACAGTTGGAAGCGAGAGGAGTTTCACAAGCTGGCCGCGTTCTTTCCACGTGTCGCCGTTCGGCCGGATCGGTCTACATCGGATTTCAACTTTATTGTGTCGGTTACCGATGCCGAAATGCGATTTCGTCCCAGGAACAACGACAACCGCTTTTTCGGTACCTTGGAACATTTTATGCCTGATCTAAACGATCCGGCTGCGAAAGGAACGTTGATTCAGCCAACCTTCTTTTTGACAGGCGAGTCGTTAAAGCCAGGTACCGACGATGAGGCTCGTCGCACTCAGTTAGCCAATTGGATTACGAGTCGAAACAATCCCTGGTTCGCCAAGGCCTTCGTGAATCGAATTTGGTCCGAATTGGTGGGTGAGGGGTTTTACGAGCCGGTTGATGATTTGGGAGTCGATCGTGAATGCTCGGCGCCGCAGACTTTGGAATTATTAGCGAACGGTTTTTCGCAAAATGCTTACGACGTCAAATGGGTCTATCGCACCATTACAGCCACGGATGCATATCAGCGTGACAGCCGCAGCCGTAGAACTCCTAACGAAGCGCCCCACCAAGCCACTTGTTTGCAACGGTTACGATCTGATCCATTGTTGGATTCAATCCTGTCCGCGCTCGATATCCCGCAAGCGACCTTCGACCAGCCCGCCGGACGAGGAGGTTACGCACCGCCTCAGCTGCGACGCAATACGCCTCGGGCGCGATTCACGTCTGCGTTTGGTTTTGATCCCAGCGAACGTCGCGATGAAATTGCCAGTTCGATTCCGCAAGCACTCATCCTGATGAATAGCCCTATCTTTAATCAGGCGGTTACATCTTCTCGATCCGTCCTGAGTCGGTTACTTGCCGAGATTCAAGATGACGAATCGCTTGTGGTCGAGTTGTATTTGAAGACGTTCGCTCGCGAACCAACTCAGACTGAGATAAAACTTTGCCTTGATTATGTCAAAGAAGTAGGCCACCGATCAGAAGCTTTTCAAGACATCGTCTGGTCGCTATTGAATTCAACTGAGTTTTTATATCGCAAGTAAGGGATCCCTTATGCACCCGATTCATCGCCAGACCGACGTTTTTGTGAATCGACGTGGCCTAATTAAACGCCGCGAATTTCTGCGTACGATTGCCACGACCGGCGTAGCTGCAGGAACCGTAAGTTGGACCGACTTGGTGACGGCCAATGCGGGCGAGCTGCGAAATCGCGGAATGTCATGTATTCTGCTGTGGATGCAGGGTGGCCCAAGTCAATTCGAGACGTTCTCACCCAAACCCGATCATGAAAATGGCGGCGAGACCAAGGCGATCGGCACATCCGTCGCTGGGCTCGAGGTTTCTGAGAATCTCCCTCAGATCGCCAAGTCCATGAATGACATTTGTCTCATTCGCTCCATGACGAGCAAAGAGGGGAGCCACCCTCGTGCCACATTTCTTTTGCACACGGGCTACCTTCCCACTGCAAGCGTCAAATATCCATCGTTCGGCTCCATGGTGGCTCATCAACTTGGTAACCCGGAATTTGATTTGCCAAGTTTTGTGCGGATTGGCCAAGCCCGCGGGTTTGGTGGTGGCGGTTTATTAGGAGTCGACTACGACCCGTTTGTCATGTCGAATGCGGATCGACTGCCTGATAATACAGAGCTAACGACGGGAAAGGATCGGTATCGCCGTCGCTTGGGATTGCTGGGCAAACTTGAAGGTGAGTTCGCTGATCGCGGCGCTCAGCAGGAAGTGGGGGACCATCGTAAGCTCTACGATCGAGCAGCCAAGCTGGTCCTTAGCCCTCAAATGAAGGCCTTTGACGTCGACCAAGAACCCGAATCGCAGCGGAAGGCGTATGGCACTTCGCAATTCGCTTCGGGTTGCTTGTTGGCCCGGCGGTTGGTAGAAACGGGCGTGACGTTTGTGGAAGTGAGTGCCGGAAATTGGGATACACACGATAATAACTTCGAACGAAGCCGTCAGTTGTGTCAGCAAATCGATCAACCCATTGCTGCCCTGCTTCACGATCTCAAGCAGCGAGGAATGTTAGACAAGACGTTGGTGGTTTGGATGGGAGAATTCGGAAGGACGCCGCGGATGAACCCGCGCGGGGGTCGTGACCACTATCCGCGCGCGTTTAGCGTCGCCCTAGCAGGCGGAGGAGTAAAAGGCGGACAAGCAATTGGCAGCACGGATGCGTCCGGTGTCGATGTCAGCAATCATCCCGTCACAGTTTCTGACCTTTTCCGCACCCTGTGCCACTCGCTGAGCATCAATCCGGACCACGAAAACATGAGCAGTATCGGCCGACCCATTAAGATCGTTGACGGGGGAGAAGTCATTAAGGAGGTGTTTGGCTGACAAGTATCCTCAGTGTTTTAATCACTGCGTTTGAACCCTACGATCGCTGGCCTACTAACGCGAGTTGGTCAGCCCTTGTCGAGTTAACCAAAGAACTTCCGACGGACGTCCGAATAAAGACACGACGCTACCCGGTAGATTTTGACGCGGTGCGGCGACTGCTTGAACACGACTTATCCGCGAATTACGACGTTGCGATTCATCTTGGCCAAGCTCCCGGGACGTCCTGCTTGCGTCTGGAGTCGATTGGCATCAATGTGCGGGGTAAGCCCAACGAACCGGCCGAACAATTCCCGTGTCTGGTTGATGACGGCCCGGTTGCCTATCGCACTAAGTTGCATTTAGAAGATTGGATTCCGCGCCTGAGAAGTGCGGGCATTCCGGCTCAGGTCTCCTATCATGCCGGTGAGTACCTCTGCAATGCAACGTTGTACTTGAGTCATTATTTCGCGGAGGAAAAGGGGCTTAAGACCCGTTCATTGTTTGTTCATTTGCCGCTCGACGTAACACAGACTGCCGCCGAGCGTCACGAAATGCCATCACTTCCCAGTGTGACAGCGGCCACCGGTTTGAGGCTGATTATCGAGATGCTACGTGATTCGGCTGAACGCAAACAGCTGACATAAACAACGCAGTCATTGCAGTAGGACACTTCGTGTGCCGTATATTTACGGCAAACGCAGTGTGCCTACGACTGCAGCATTGCTTCTTTCTGAATCCCGAAACTATACTGGATTCATGCGACACTCCTTGTTTTTTTATTCTTGTCTGTTGCCGGCCCTGTGCTGCCTCACGTCCGCCACACAAGGCGAAGTCTTCGTGCTGACCACTGGCGGGGCAATTGAAGGAGTGTGGCTTAATAAAGATCAGTCGCCCAGAAAAGACTACGCCGTGCAGGTGATGGCAGGTGGTCGCGTACTGCTAGACAAGTCGCAGGTCGCCGACGTCATCGTAAAAACCGACGGCCAACTTTGGTACGACAAGGTGCTGCCAAGGATGCCCGATACACTGGCCGGCCATTGGCAGATGTCGGAGGAATGCCAGAAACGAAAGTTGACGGTTGACCGCGAATTCCATCTCAACGAAGTGCTCCGCTTTGACCCCAACCACGAAGGGGCGCGGCATGCTTTGGGCTACAGCCGCGTCGACGGCAAATGGGCTCGCCAAGAAGACATCATGGCAAAGCGCGGCTACGTTCGATTTCAGAACAAATGGCGATTGCCGCAAGAAGTCGATATCGAATCACGCGGAGAGGATCAGGAGACAAAGGAAGGGGAGTGGCGAAAGAAAATCAGAATGTGGCGAGGCTGGATTGTGCGCGGACGAGATAGGGTATCCGAAGCCGAAAAAATGTTTCGTGAGATTCGAGACCCCTACGCCGCTAAACCATTATCGGAACTGCTGGAGGATGACAAAGAAGCACCGGCGTTGAAACTGTTGTATATCGACGTCTTATCCGGCCTTCCGGCTCACACGAGTGTTGCCGCGCTCATCAAGCGAGCAATGAACGATCCAGACCTCAAGGTTCGAGACCGGGCTCTCGACGGTCTAGCAAAGTCCGGTGCCCGCGACGTCATTCCCGCCTTAGTCAAGGCATTGAAACACGATAAGAATCCTGTAGTGCACCGGGCGGCTCAGGTGTTAGGACGATTGAAGGCTTACGAAGCCACCTTGCCGCTGATTGACGCTCTCACCACCAAACACAAGCAACAAGTTGGTGGCTCATCGGGCCAGACAACTGCCGGCTTTGACAAGACAGGAAGTGGGGGCCCGGGAGGCCTGTCTATGGGAGGCGGGGCGAAAATCGTCGAATTTGAAGTTCAGAATGATCCCGTTCTGGCGGCTCTTACCGCCATGTATTCAGGCGTGAATTTTGGATACAACAAAGATGCCTGGCGGAAGTGGTACGCACACGAGCGTGCGCCAACGGAAATCAGCTTGCGCCGCACCGAGTAAACGGCAACGAAAGCCCCTGCGTCGATTACCACGCGCGCATTAGACGTGCCAGAGTAGCAGGCGGGTCCGACGGATCCGTCCCGATGGAATAGCTAAAGCGATTCCGGCCTTGGAACAACCAAGGCGCCGCCTAGGTTCACCGTAAGGTAGTGCGCCTAGTATCGGTTGCGGTTAGTCCCAAACGTAGCGCTCGTCAAACTCCAATTCATGTTTTTGGAGTGACCAGTGACCAGTGACCAGTGACCAGTGACCAGTGACCAGTGACCAGACAGCCACTTAGTTTTTCTAAATACGGCTAATAAGTTTCCCGGAAGCAGTCTCTGCCGTTGATACAGGCATGTCGCGTCACGGTTGCCCGATCCGGTCCCAGCACGTGTTGGGTTTTGTTGCACCAGCAGTAACCGCTGCCGGCCTCGTCCGGGTGGTCAGGGTTTTTGTGGTCGCCGGTGACGTACATGGCCTTACTTCGCAGGTGGATGCATGGTGGCAACTGGGTCACTGGAGTCTCGTCGTAGTACTTCTCGAATGCCATGACTAGAACCCTCCTGTTTCAAGACCGGCCGCCTGCAGGATTGCGCGCTTGACGGCAACTTTGGCCAATTGGACTTTGAAAGCGTTCAGCGACATCGGCGTCGCACCGGAAACGGCGGCCACTCCGGCCGCTTCCGCAACTTCATGATTAATCGAGTTACCCATAACTAAACTTGCTGCTTCGGGCGATAACCAGGGTGTGGGCGCCACGTGTCCGAGAACGACCTTGGCCTCATTTACAATGCCACTCTCGATTCGGAGTACGGCCGCTGCGGATGCCAGAGGATACTCGGGCCCTTCGCCATGTCGCACTTCGTACGTCGAGCTTTTTCGGTCCTCCATGGGCGGCAGCAGAATATGCGACAACAGCTGATTTGCCGTGAGAACGATCTCGCGCTGCGCTTCATGTCGCGGAGTACGAAAGAAGTTTTCCACTGGGATCCAGTTTTCATCTTGCGGCTCGGGGCCCACAATTCTGATCTGGGCTTCCATTGCTATTAAGGCTGGCGCAATCCGCGACGCGTTGACGAACTTTGCAGGTCCCGAATTTCCAAGAATTGCATGGTATCGGTTGTCGCCCTGTTCGACCTGCCGTCCGTCATCGGTCAGCAGTCCCATTCCATTGCGGTAAAACCAGCACTGCGGACGCTGGCACAGTTCGCCGCCGATGGTCCCCTGCGCTTGGAACTGCATACTGTTGATGCCCCGGATGGCCTGCAATAGCGCCGGATAGTCTTCGAAGTAGGGATGATCCAGCAGTTCATCGAGCGTCACGGCGGCGCCGATCAACAGGCTGCCATCGCTTTGACGTTCGATAACTTTTAGGGATGGAACATCCATGATGTTCACGACTAAATCAGGCGTTGCGATCATTTTTTTCATGAGCGCAACGAGGTCCGTTCCGCCGGCCAGAATTGCGGTGTTACTCGGATTGGCAGCGAGATATTCCAGCACCTGTGCTTCGGTGCGCGGAGCAACATAGTCGAATGCTTTCATATTTATGCTCTCCCAGCTGAACGCAATGCCTCAAGCACGCGTTTTGGGGTTAGGGGGATTACCGGAACTCGCACGCCCAATGCATTGCAAACGGCGTTGGTAATGGCAGTCTTAGGGCTAATCGCTGGCGGCTCGCCGTTACCGATGACTCCGCGCTGCCGTTCACTGTCCGGTTCGTATAGTTCGACCACAATGTCTCCGACATCGCCCAGTCGGGCGAGCTTATAGTCACTCATTTCTGAATTCACGAAGGCACCCGTTTTCGGGTCGCAAATGCGCTGTTCAAACAGAGCGGCTGAGATGCCCATAACGGCAGCGCCGTAGATTTGGCTCTTGCAAGTCTTGGGATTGATGACCAATCCCTGATCCTGCACAGCCACGAACTTTTTCATTTTGACGATGCCCGTCTCAACGTCCACGGCAACGTGTGCCATCTGGACACCACCCACTTGGCTGTTGCTGAGCGGGCTTGGCTTATTCTTGGCGTTGGAATAGGAACCTGTGACCTCCAGAGGTTTCAGTCCCAACAGGCTGCAGGCTTCCTTCCAACTAACACTCTTGGCCGGATCGCCAGCCAAATGAATTCGTCCACCGCTAGCCTCCAGCTTGGAGGCATCCACTTCGAGCTTCTTAGCGACAAGCTCGCTAATTTTCTCTAAAGCGTCTTGCGACGCTCGGCGATGCGATTCGCAAATTCCACCGACAGTCGTACTACCTCCCGATGGGCCGCTGATGGGTAATTTCGAACTGCCGATGGTAACTTTGACGGCGGCTGGTGTGAGGCCGAAAGTTTCAGCGACCACCATCGCCATCACGGTGCGAGTACCCGTTCCCAGGTCTTGCGACCCGCAACTGGATTCGACACTGCCATCGGGATACACCTTGACAATACAATTCGAATCGTGAGGTCCTCCACCCCAGGTGTGCATGCCAATTCCTAAACCTTCGACGATGGATCCCTTTTTCGGACCCTTCCCATGGGCATGCCAGTTCGCCTTCCAATCAATTAACTTAGCCGCAATTTCCAGTTCGGCCGCATAAACTTCTGCCTTCGCTCCTTGCGCCAAGTGCAGATTCCGAAGGAAAATATTGTAACTATCCTCACCCATTTTCGCGGCGAGATCATCGAGTGCCGTTTGCGATAGCGCACAAGCTTGTGGGTGATTGGGCGCCCGCCAGGCACGTGCTTGCGCTGTGTTTGTCTTGATGGTTGTCGCCAGGCGTCGATAATTCTTCGGAGTAAAAACGTATGGTATTACGCCATGGGTAACACCGCCGCCGTTGAACCCAGCTGAACCCCAATGATGCGAATCCCAGATTTGAACTACGCCCAATTCATCGGCGGCTAGACGAACTTTGATATAACCGGATGGCCGGCTACCACCGAGTTTGAGTTCCTGGTCACGATCGAGCATGAACTTGACTGGCCGACCGGTAGTCTTGGAGATTTTCGCGGCAGCGATTCCCCAGTAATCTGGGTTGAATTTGCTTCCGAAGCCGCCACCTACGAAATCGCACCTGACCTCTACGTCGTCGGCAGTGATCCCCAATCCGGTAGCAAGTTGATCGTCCGTTCCGGAAACGTTCTGGGTTGACAGATACGCAATGAGTTTGCCGTCGTTCCATTCGACAGTCGAACCGTGTGGCTCCAAGCAGCAATGCGTAATTGAGTCGATGCCGTAATAGCTCTCGACGACATGTTTAGCTTCTTTGAAAAGCCTCGCGATTTCTTTATCGGCGAACTGGTCCGCGTCTTCTTTTTCGCCAGGTTCTTTTTCCAATTGGGTCTTGCCACCCCCCTTGCCAGTTCGACCGGCCTTTTCCGCGGCGTCCAGATCCTCGTCGTCCACAAACACATCGAGCAGTTCATAATCGACTTTGACCTTCGAAATGCCCTGGGCCGCTGCCCCTTCTGATTCCGCGGCCACGACCACCAGCAATTCGCCTTGCCATTGGATTTCGCTGCCGGGTTTCGCGTGGTCTAGCACCATCACATGCACCACACCAGCCGACTTCTCCGCGGCGGCCGTATCGATGGACTTGATCTTGCAATGTGCGTGAGGACAGCCAAGCGCTTTAGCGATCAGCTGATTCTTCAAGTTGATATCGTATGTGTACTTTGCAGTTCCAGTGGCCTTTTGTACTCCGTCCATGCGGTCGTACGACTTGCCAATAATGGCCGATTTTTCACGAGTTGGCCAGGAATAAGTCGCCATGCTCAGCCTCCCTTCGCCAGCGAAATTGCCGCGTGAATAATGTTTGAATAAGTTCCGCAGCGGCAAACATTGCCGTTCAGACCAGCCCGTATTTCGGCGTCGGTCGCACGGGGATGCTTGTCCAGAAAGGAACGCACAGCCATCACAAAGCCAGGCGTGCAGAAGCCGCATTGCTCTGCATCGTGCTCCACAAACGCCTTGACTACGGGGTCGGGTTTCTCGCCCCCTAAACTCTCGACCGTTTTGATCTTCTTCCCCACGCAGGCTACCGCTAGAAGCGTGTTTGCGGACATGGGCTTGCCATCCAGGGTCACCGTGGCTGCTCCACTGCTTCCGTCGTTGCAGACTGGCTTGGCGCCAGTAAGGTCCAACTGATATCGCAATGCTTCAAGCAAGGTAGTACGAGGCTCGACTCGAACCTCATGGCTTTTTCCGTTTACGTTAAGTTTGATTTTGGTTGCGCCGCTGACGATGGCGGAGGCTTTTTCCTGTTGAGCCAGCGCCTGTTGTTGGAGGGCGGTCGCCGCAGCCACCGCGCTTGTGCCACGCAGAAAATCGCGGCGATGAAATCCCGACTTGGGACCTGATTGGTTCTTGATCTCCGTCATGATCTAAACACCCTCTCTCGTGAAACGAAAAGACAGGTTCTTTCGCTGTTCTAACAATGTTCTAACAATTACCCGACAAAAAACACCAGGTGTGTCCAGCTACCGTTTCCGCAAAGCGACCCAGATTATACGACGGCATTCGCAACATACAACAAGTGGTCGGGCCCGTGACGAATAACGTTCAAATGCATCGTGCAAATCCTTCGAAGCAGATTCTGTCGCTAACGCAAAGTCGTGTGGCAGCCATCGGCGGTAGAATCGTCTCCTAGAGGACATGCCAAAGCCAAAGCGATCGTCGCCCAACCCGACGCTGTGATGGAAATGAACTGATCGTTTCCGTGGGGAAAGCCACTCTCAAAGTAGGTTTGAAAGGGTTTACTGCGCGATTGAACATACCATTCGCCATCATCCAACTGTTGTTTCAATAGAAATGAAAGACCCTGGCGATATCGGACATCGCTCGTCGGCAGCCCGCCGGCCAAGTGAAGCGAGGCCAATGCGGTTCCCGTAGCGTAGGCGTCCGACTCCATCTCCACATCTTGAGCCCAACCTCCGTCGTCTCGTTGGCTGGCCCATAGTTCTTCTTTCGCTACCTTTAAATCCATTTCATTGGCTTCCGCCAGTTGCAACGCCCATAGTCGAAATACGCGGTCCTCGGTGTCGTTCGCCGAAGTCTTGATCAACCAATCTCGGGCCTGTTCGATGCGTTGATTAACTCGCTCTTTTTGCGTGTCTTTACCGAAATGCTTGAGTGCGCGGATCGCCAGATAATTAGCCGTGAAATGGCTATGCTCCGAAGGAGGCCGGTGCGAAGTCATTTCCCAATGCCCGAGTCCGGCCTGGAACTGCAGCAAGTAATCAATGACCGCCTCGGTCGTTTCGTCTAGCTTGGCGTCGCCAACTTGCAACGACCACATCGCATAGCCGGCAGTGGCAACCTGCCCGCCCGTACCTTTGCCTTCGCGAAAACGGTCGCGATTTTTCTCGAGAAACTTCGCTATAAACTCGACTTGCTGATTCAAGTGCTCCGCGTCAATGGAAAAACCGCGTTGACGAACCGTCGTCAACGCCAGAATCGGTACGCCCTGATTGTGACATGTGAAGCACTGCGGCCGATGTGTGATCGACCCGTGAGCGCCTTTTTCCAACAGCGGCAACGATCTCTTAACGGCCGCTTTAATCGCATCGAGAGTCGGTTCGGAATCCTGCGCAGTAAGTTTGCTGGCCGTGGCCGCCAGCAGAATCAGAGACATTAACTTGACGATGTTGCGGACCACGAGGGCCACACGGTAGGCATTGCACATCATGCAATTACTCCATAACAATTCGCCCGTTCTACGAACTTGTCCTTCGTCACGTTCTTAGCGAGCCGGCCGGACGATGCGGAAGCCTGTAAAGTTATAGCGATATTTCGGTCGAAAGCTGTCGCGATCAGCGGAGCGTACGAACTTGTTGCGGTTCGTAAAAGCTCCGCCGCGGAGCACTCGCCTTTCTCCTGAATCGGGTCCCGTTGGGTCCTCAACAGTTGAGACCTGAAAATAGTCGCGACCGTACCAGTCCGAACACCATTCCCAAACGTTCCCGTGCATGTCGTACAATTCGAAAGAATTGGGCTTAAAACTGCCAACGGGGGCAGTAAATGGAAACTTGTCGTCCCAGTCAACGCTCCAAGTAGCATCCGCATATTTCGTCAGGAAAGAAGCGTCCGCCACATTGGCAGAACCCTTCAACGATTCTTCGTTTTCGCCAAACGCGTAGCGAGAAGAAGTTCCGGCTCGACAAGCATATTCCCATTGCGCTTCCGTCGGCAGCCGGTACTCCTCACGTTCCTTTCCGCTAAGCCACCGGCAGAACGCGTTGGCATCATCCCAGTTGATGTTCACGACCGGGTGCTCGTCGGTCTGCTCGAAGCCCGTTTGTTGCCAGTGGAACTTGGTCAGCGATTACATCGTTTTGGTTGTGGTGTCGAATCCAAAACCCGGTAACCCGTCACGCTCAATAGCAGTCTTGTAATTCGTATCACTCACAAAACGGCGAAACTGACCAACGGTGACTTCGTGTTGGCCAATGTGAAACGGCTTGGTAATGCGTATTTGGTGTTGACGCTCATCCTCCGCATGACCTTCTTCCGTTTCCGGCGACCCCATCACAAATTCGCCGGCAGGCAGGAGTACCATTTTCATGCCGATCGAGTTCGTCGTTGCCGCTGGCACGCGACGGGTCTCTTCACCAAACACCGTGGCGGAACTGAGGCAATACAGCAAGATCGCTTGGCCCCAGACCACCCATTTGCGCTTATTCGGACAGTTGCAGATAGGCCTGTACTTCATGGGAACCTCGGGTCGGTGAAGGTCGGAATCAGACCGCGATTCAATCAACTAAGTTACCGCAGCGGCGCGCTGGCGGGAAGCTAGCCATGAAACACACCCTTTCGATCGCTCGTTCCTCGCGTTGTAGTAGGCACACGGAGTGTGCCTACTACAACAGAGACGTGCTGATCGAATGAGCGGTTATCGCGCTGGGGCATCGATGACTACCGGCATCGGTCCGATCGGATCACCAGGAGCCGGCATCAGCATCGTCGGCGGGAGCGATGGCGGGATCTGGATTTCTTCCAGAATGGTGTTATTCAGATCGGGAATGGGCGTATCGATCCATCGCCCCTGTTCATCGAGTTCCATCACTCCCAGCTCGCGCATTAGCCTCATTCGGGTTGAATAATAGTTCAACCAAACACTCATGAAGTTGTTTTGAGTGTTGCGCAGGTCGGATAGTGCTGTCAGCAGATTGAGTGCCGCAGTGGGTCCAAACTGCGGGGCAGTTTGACCTGGCTGAGCAGGCGGGGCTGGCTCGTTAAGTTCCTCGCGGGTCAGATCGACGCGTCGGATGGCAATCGCGACCGCCCGTCGCTGGATTTCTAGATTCACTCGCAGTTGCTCTAGTTGCCGAATGGACTGTCGCAGCGTTTGGTTAATTGAATCTTCGAATTGGATCAGTTGGCGTCGGTCGCGCTGATAGTCAATGAGCGATTGGCGGTAATTATTCCGTTCGAGTAACCGGGTGAACGGCGCATCAAATTCCAAACCGGCCCTCACGGCGCTATTCGGCGCGCGAAACTTGACGGGATTGTCGCCGACGGTTCGCATATCTCCACTCAACGTAACGTTCAGCACACTTTGCAGCGCATCGGCATTGAACGTAATCAATCTCCAACTGTCCACTAGATTGGCGCGGTTGTTCATCAAGTCAAGACGGTTCGTGACCGCGATGAACATGGCATCTTCCGAGTTCAGTTGGATCGGCTCGAGCACTACGGATTCTAGCCTGGCCCGCGCCTGAACCAACGAATCCTCTTGGACGATGGTGAGTAAGTCACGTGCCCAAATGACTAAGTCGGTCGACCGCTCTCGTCGGTTATCGGCATTCAAGCCTTCCTTTATCCCGTTCAGCCGTGCACTGGATGCTTCCCGTCGCTCTTCCAATCGTTGAAACGCCTCCTCTTGTTGCTTCTTGTCTTGGTCAAATACTCTTCTTTCAGCGTCTGTTGCCAAGTACCTGAGTCGCGCATCAGATTGTTTTTGCAGTTCAAGCAGGTCCTGTTCGACCGCCGTATGAAGTTGCTGTATGGATTGGATTAGAGCTTGGGCATGTTTCGTGGCTTGAGCAAGATCTTCCAAGTTGGTGTCATCGGCCAATCGTCCTAGTTCATCTTGGAAGTCGACAATTTGATTTTGCAAATTGTTCGTCGCGGGATCGATGAATTGGAACCGTTGAATGGTATCGTCGAGGAGTTCGATGGGTAGGTCAGGCGGCAGACCAAGCGTTGCTGTTTTGTACGTATCTAGCGATGTTGCCAAGTTGTTCTGCGCCTGCAGTAGGTTGGCACGTTCCGTTTCGATATTTTGGCGAAACGTGTCGACCTGAGTCAGATCGATTACCCCGGCAGCCAAGTGCGCTTCCAACAATGAAAGTGTCCGCAATTGGGACGCCAAGCTGACTTGAGTGTTGCGAATTTCCTGAAGCTGCTGCAACAGGCCGATAAATCCACCGACGGTACCTGCGCCGCCACCAGCGAAACCCGCTGTTCCGCCGCCGCCGCCGCCACCCCCGGTACCGAAACCGCCGCGACCAAACCCTGTGGCTCCACCGACGCCGCCTAACCCACCGGCGCCTTGTCCCGTAAAGCCGGTGAGTCCTGTTCCGCCAAAGAAACCGCCTCGGCGTTGTGGACCTGTAACGTTGAAATCCCCGATCGCGACTCGGGTGTAAAAGCCTTCCCGATATCGCTGGTAGGCACGAAGGTTAGCCAGGAGACCGCGTTCCACAATGGTTAATTGCTCGAGGGCCACATCGCGGCCGCCACCACGCAACAGCGGTTGCACCAAACTGAAATTCAATATGGAAAACGATGCGTTCGTATCCGGTCCCGCAAATTGCCAAACGAACGAGTTGGCAAAACCCACCAGCAATTCACCGGCTGTTGCAAAGCGTCGCCGTGCGGTTAAGTCGGAATTCTGTGTGAGGGTGTTCCGCTCACCGCCAGGCCGTAACCGCCCTTGGTGATCGTACAGCGTTTGCGTGCCACCAAAAAATTGGGTATCCAGGCGAAAACGCTCGGTACTAACATCCAATGCCGACAAGTAAATTGTCTCGAGTTGCTGCTGATTTTCCGGTGAATGAATGTATGACAACAGCAACGCGGAATCGATATCCAGCTGAATGTCCCCTTTTTCCGAGACGGGAACATAGGTCCCCAACATGTCTCGCCAGCCTTCGTTTTCCAGCTCCGGCCTGTCACCGTCGCGGTGCCATTTCGCATATCCCTTCATTCCGTTTACGCAATGCATATAGGTGTGGGAATACGGATCGTCTTCAGGCATCGGGGGTCGATCCGGATCGTAGCCGTCGAAGTACCTGCTTCGCGGGTCGATGCCGATATCAAAGTTCGGAATTTCCCAGCGGGGATCGGTTTCCTTCTGCATCACCAAATAATCGGCATCGCTATCCGCCTGTTGCCGGTAAAACTGCCGACCTCGGCAGCCCCCAAAGCAAAGCACGACGGCTAACAATGTTAGCCACGCACCGACGTGTTTAACTGCCATTCCCGGAAGAGTGCCCCGAATTCGTGTTTTCATATTCTGAAGCCGCTGTGCGACCACGATTCATCGAGCATCGGAGTCACGCGCCGATATTGCCGAGCGCGTTCCGCAGTGCAGGATCATGAATCGACGGCCACACGCGTCCTAGGTGGG
>JANNPR010000363.1:0-3706 GCA_031400345.1 Planctomycetota bacterium
GCGATCTTAGACGAGACCGATAGCGGATTGGACGCAGATGCGGTGCGGTTAGCGAGTGAAAGTATCGCCGAAATCGGCCGGGAAAAAATGGGCCTATTGATCATTACGCATCACGACAAGTTGTTGATACATAATCCGCCCGAATTCACACACGTCATGCTGGGAGGACGGATTGTAGAAACCGGGGGTGCGGAATTGGCGATGGAGTTGCATGCCCAAGGATACGACCGAATTCGTCGCACCTATCCGGATGCACATGAAGCGAATCAGGCGATGGTAAAGAAGGAAGAAGTGCAGGAAGTATCGTGACATTCGACCGGCGCGGGCGGGAATCCGCTTAGCGATTCAACATAGGACTTAGCAGCGAACATGTCTTCCGAAATTAGCGACCCGATTGGTGATATTAACAAGTACGACTTTCAAACCGTTTCCACCCCAATCTTCAAGGCCCGCAAAGGAATCGACCGCGAGATCGTTCGTCAGATTTCCGAGATGAAAAAGGAACCATCTTGGATGACCGAGTTTCGACTGCGTTCCTTCGAGATATTTGAATCTAAGCCGATGCCAAAATGGGGCGGCAGCATCGACATCGATTTCCAAGACATTTACTACTACCTCAAACCGACCACTGGTCAGGGTAAAACTTGGGAAGAGGTTCCCCAGGCAATTAAGGACACGTTTGACAAGTTGGGTATTCCTGAGGCGGAACGGAAGTTCTTGTCGGGTGTCAAGGCACAATTTGAAAGCGAAGTTGTGTACGGGTCGCTAAAAGAAGACCTATCAAAGCAAGGTGTGATCTTTACCGACACCGATACGGCAATACGCGAGCATTCTGAGTTGTTGCGACAGTATTTCGGAACGATCATCCCTCCCGAAGACAACAAGTTTGCCGCGTTGAACTCTGCGGTCTGGTCAGGAGGATCGTTTATTTATGTGCCGCCGGGCGTCAAGATTGAATTCCCCCTGCAGGCTTACTTTCGTATCAATGCCGAGAATATGGGGCAATTCGAGCGGACGTTAATCATTGTTGATGAGGGAGCCTCGGTACATTACGTCGAAGGCTGTACGGCACCCATGTATAGCTCTGAGAGCTTGCATTCGGCAGTGGTCGAGATCGTCGTAAAACGCAACGCGCGGTGCCGCTATACGACCATCCAGAATTGGGCCAATAATATTTACAATCTCGTTACGAAACGGGCTATGGCTTACCGTGACGCGACGATGGAATGGATCGATGGTAACTTAGGCAGCCGACTGACCATGAAATATCCTGCAGTTTACATGATGGAGCCAGGTGCGCGTGGCGAAATTCTTTCGATTGCTTTCTCGGGCGTCGGTCAGCATCAGGATGCAGGTGCGAAGTTAGTGCATTGTGCGCCGAACACTACCGGCCGGATCGTATCGAAATCCATCTCCAAAAATGGCGGACGTAGCAGCTATCGTGGTCTAGTCCGCGTGGAAAAAGGGGCAGTCAATTCCAAGAGTAACGTCGTTTGTGACGCGTTGATTCTTGACGATAAGAGTCGCAGTGATACTTATCCTTACATTGAAATCTGTGAACAAGACGTCAGCGTCGGACATGAAGCAAGTGTTTCGCGAATTGGCGAAGAGCAGCTCTTTTACTTGAAGAGCCGCGGACTGACCGAAGCCGAAGCCAGTACCATGATCGTCAACGGCTTTATCGAACCGTTGGTTAAAGAACTGCCTATGGAATACGCGGTAGAAATGAACCGTTTGATTCAACTGCAGATGGAAGGAACGGTTGGCTAATCTATCGCCAACTTTGTATTGGCTTCGACTTGGTGCTCCTGTTGGAATGGACAGGCGGATCGCCTGCGTTTTCTTACTTTTTGGTCGTTAACTGTAACTTTATGACTGCTACGGACGATGCTCTACGCCTGGCGTTTGATCAGTCGACCTTTGACGCGCTGATTGGTTCGCGACGAGAACCGGAGTGGTCGTTAGAGTTACGCCGTAAGGCTTGGCAGGCATTCAATGAAATGGATTGGCCAACGCGTCGTTCCGAAGAATGGTCTCGTACCGACATTCGCCAGTTTCGCCTGGATCGCTTTTCACCGCCGTTAGACCGCCCCACTATGGGTGACCATCCCCCTGGCTTGCTATCGGATAAGGTGACGCTTGGCGGCCAAGTCACTTGTCTTAATAGCCACGCTATCGAGTCGCAGGTAAACGATTCTTGGGCACGTAAGGGAGTTCTGTTCGGATCGCTAGATGATTTGCTAATGGACCATGGAGACCTTTTGCGGCCCCACATCACGCGGCAGGTCGTGAATCCTCACCAAGATCGATTCACAGCGTTGAATGCCGCATTTTGGTCAGGCGGCCAAGTCCTGTACGTGCCCCGGAATGTGGTGGTCGACGAACCGTTTTATTGCCTATCCCTGCTTGCAGAAAACGGAGTCGACTTAGGGCGCCTATTGGTCGTGTTGGAGGAAGGAGCGGAAGCGACATTGCTGTGCGAGGCGATGAGCACCGATGAGACGACCGCCGGACTGCATTGCGGAACGGCCGAAGTAATTTTGCAGCCGGGAGCCAATCTGCGCTACGTCCATCTGCAGAATTGGAACCACAATGTCTTCCATTTCGCACA
Organism: Planctomycetota bacterium; assembly: GCA_031400345.1. Taxonomy (GTDB): domain Bacteria; phylum Planctomycetota; class Planctomycetia; order Pirellulales; family Pirellulaceae; genus JANNPR01. Next base: position 2,612 of record JANNPR010000363.1, read on the forward strand.
TCAGAAGGCCCTGATCGATCGCGATGCCTCTTTACAATGGACGGTGGCGGCGATGGGCGGCCGGTTAGTGCAAGTAAATCAGGAAGTCGGATTGATCGGCACCGGGGCCCAATGTCAAGTCAACGGAGTGCTCTTCACCGAAGACAAGCAACACATTAGCTACCAAACTTTGCAGCATCACCACGCGCCACAGTGCCGCAGCGATTTTCTTTACAAAGCAGCCCTCCGCGATCACTCCCGAACCGTTTGGCGTGGCATGATAAAAGTAGACGCCGGCGCCGTCAAAACGGACGGCTATCAACGCAATGACAATCTATTGCTATCGGAACATGCGCGGGCAGATTCAATCCCTGGATTGGAGATCGAGACGGATGATGTTCGCTGTACACACGGTTCCACATCGGGCCGGGTGGATGAAGAGTTGATTTTCTACGCTCAGTGCCGAGGCTATACTCGGTCCGAAGCGATTCGCGCAATCGTGACCGGCTTCTTTCAAAGAATCTTTGATCGAATCACCATCGACAGCGTTCGCGATGCGTTGGGATTGGCCATTGCCCGTTGTGTCCGTGAATACCAATAAACGAGTCATCCATGTCCGAGTTCATCAAAGTTGCGACGACTGCCAACATCGCCGATGGCAACAAGGTGGTCCTGGATCTTAATGGTCGCTTTGTGGTTTTAGTGCGCGTCGATGGGAAGTTCTTTTGTATTGACGATGTCTGTACTCACGATGGAGGTCCATTAGGCGAAGGACGTTTGGATGGATTCCAACTAGCCTGTCCACGGCATGGCGCCAAGTTTGATATTCGAGACGGCAAAGCAGTGACGATGCCTGCCACTGAAGACACCGTGACTCACGAAGTCAAAGTTGAAGGTACGGAAGTGTATGTTAAGTTGCGCGAGGATTAGCGCCGACTGGGACATTGAATCCTGTCGGTGACAAGGGTAGTGTAGCCCGCCGTGTTCCGGTGGGTGTATCTTTGCTCTTTTAGGTGATAACCATGCCAGTTTCCGAAGACGTTGTCCGTGAGGAATTGAAGAAAGTCATCGATCCAGAGTTGTTTGTAAACATCGTTGACCTGGGATTGATTTATG
>JANNPR010000368.1:0-2159 GCA_031400345.1 Planctomycetota bacterium
CATAAATATCTCCTGGGAATTTTTCGACTTGCATATTTTCGGTTGCTACGACTAGGTGACCCATTGCCGCCGAGCCAAAGTCCCATTCCAAGTTCGAGACAATTGAGCAGGCAACGCCGTTGGCGGCTGCGAATTCGGCGATCTGTTTCGATTTCCCAATGCCGCCGTTCTTGCCGGGATAAACGCTAATCACATCGCAGGCTTGGTTGCGAACCAATTCACGTGCGTGCACCAGGTCGAAGCACATATCGTCTGCCATGACCGGTGCCTTGGTTTCGCGGCGAACTCTGGCGAGCGCCGCATAGTCACCGTCCGGAGTTGGTTGTTCCACAAGCGAGAGTTGGCAGTCAGCCAGTTCCTTGACGCAATAAATTGCGGTGTCGACGTCCCAGCCGCAATTAGCGTCGATCACCAATCCCCGATCCGGACCAATCACATTCCGCACTGCACGCACCCGCGCCAAATCGAGAGCGGCTGCTCCGCCCACTTTGACCTTGATCGTGTTGAAGCCCATTGCCACGAGTTCGCTGGCGCGGCGTTGAGCGCGTTCAATGTCATACGCTCCCATGGAAAATCGACCGCGAATTTGCAAACTCCTTTGTGCCCCGCCGAGCAATTCGTAAACGGGCTTTCCCGCAGCCTTTCCCCGGATATCCCAACAGGCCATCTCAATGGCGGCTTTGGTAAACCAATTTAGCTGAGCGGCTGAGTCCATTCGTTGGCTTACTTTGGCAATGTCGGTCGGATCGCAGCCTATCACCGCAGGTGCCAATACTCGATCAAGCAATGCCTTAGCACCCCAAACCGTTTCGCCACTCCAAATGACCATCACGGTGGCTTCGCCAACACCGTCGATGCCGACATCCGTCCCCAGCCTCACGACAAGGTAGTTCGATACGTCATGACGCCCGAGTGCGGTGACCATGCGAAATTCTGGTTTGAGCGGGATACGAACGGGATAGGTTTCGACGTGCGTGATCTGCATGGATGGAAATATCTCTTAGTTTGAACCGAAGTGGGCCACTTGCGTTTGGGGTGGGTGTCAAGATAAACGGTACATTACCAATGCCACAGCATCGTATCGCATGAACTGGCCGGAGAAAACCGAGATGAACTTATACGACGAACGGCGAACATTTGGACCGGACAAAATAACGATCTCGCCCGTTGCCTTGGGATGCTGGCCCATGTCTGGCATGACCAGCCGGGATGTGTCGGACCGTGAGAGTATCGAGACGATTCGCGCCTGCTTTGATATCGGCGTGAATTTCCTCGACACGGCCTATTGCTACGGCGCGAATGGGGAGAGTGAACGACTAATTCAACAAGCGATTGGCGAGCGACGCGACGAGCTGGTTATCGCGACTAAGGGTGGAGTTCACTGGGATCGAGACCAAGTACGCATCATCGACGGTCGGCCGGAAACGCTCAAACGTGAATGCGAAGAAAGTCTCCGCCGGTTAGAAACGGATCGAGTCGACCTATATTACCTACACGCACCGGATCCGCAGACTCCGCTCTCGGACTCGGCCGGTGCCTTGCGAAGGCTTCTTGAGTCTGGAAAGACTCGCACGGTCGGCGTCTCGAACTTGTCTTTGGCTCAGCTCGAAGAGTTTCATCGTGTTTGTCCGATTTCGGCCTTTCAGCCACCTTACAACATGCTTCAGCGACAAATTGAAAACGATACGTTGCCCTGGTGTCGCGAGCGAGGTATTGCGGTGATGGCGTACTGGCCGTTGATGAAGGGCCTGTTGGCCGGCAAGTTAGCGCGGGAACACAAGTTCCTGGGGGACGGTCGCAACAAGTACCCCATGTACCAAGGTGAGGAATGGCAACGGAATCAGGACTTCGTCGATGAACTACGTCGCATTGCAGTGGAGTGTGACAAGTCCGTAGCACAAGTCGTAATCAATTGGACCATTCATCGGCCAGGTATTACGGCTGCACTGTGTGGCGCGAAGCGTCCAGACCAGATCCGCGAAACGGCGGGCGCGATGAACTGGCGGTTGACGACAGATCAATCGAAAGCAATCGACAACGCATTGGCTGATCGTGGTGAAGCCACCGTGCGATTGCCGATTTAACGCTTTGGAGTAGGTGTTGTAGTAGGCACACTCCGTGTGGGCTCTCGAAAACTTGCTATTGACACGACGTTTGGC
>JANNPR010000446.1:0-5672 GCA_031400345.1 Planctomycetota bacterium
CCTGACGCATGATTGGCCTCAATTGAAAATTCCGGTGATAGCGTGTCAGCTCGCTTCACGTAGATGAAGTACCGTGCGTCGTCGGGTATCGGCAGAATGCCGTAGCCAGAACAGGAATTTTGAGAAAACGGTCGGCGGTATTAGTCCGTCCGCGTCAAGAATGTTGATCCGTAGCCCTTCGCAAGAAATAGGCGGCGAGTGTGCCACTGGCCGTCGCCGAAGTCGGCTAGGATGTTCAGCAAAGATTATTTCTGAGGCAAGCCAGTGCTGAACAATGTCGGACAAAATGATGCGAATTGTTTCGTTCTACAACTGCTATGGGTCGCAGACCGGCGATGTAGTTCGACCGTTCCGGCACTGGCTTGCCGCCGAATGAGCCATCAGGTGTAATCCACGTCAACGCCGGCGGCGGCCTGAAGTGGCACACTGTCATCTAACCACCATTCTGACATAGACGGACTAGCAGGCAGTGAAAAGTGGGGAGACTATTGACGCGACATAGAGCCACGATGCAGTGTCATGCCGTCGAGCAATGAATTTAGTCTTTACTGCCGACTGCCGACTGCCGACTGCCGACTCGCTCCGCCGACTCGCTCACTATTCCTGCCGACTGTTCTGGTCGCTAGATATCCGATTGCTCCACCCGCGATTGCGCCCCATAAGTGTCCCTCCCACGATACGTTTGAACCAAACTTTGGTATCACGCCGGACACGAGACTACCGCCATACAGAAACCCGACGACCAGCGCAATGAATAGAGGAACGGTTCTATGCTCGCGGAAACCTGAAACCAACAAGAAGGCGATCAAACCGAATATGAGGCCACTCGCTCCGACGTGGGTTCTGGAGGGAAGACCGAACAGCCACAGCAAAAGGCCGCTCAATAACACGACTTGGATCACGATTTTCCAAGAGCAGGCTCGTGAACCGGCCAGCAAGATCAGTAGCATAATCAGCGGCAGCGTATTACTCAGCAAGTGGCCAAGACTGCCATGTAAGAATGGCATAAACAGAATTCCTACCATACCCGCAGGAGTACGCGGAGTAACCCCGTAGGAGTTGACGTTAAAGGGCGATACGAGTCCGATGAAGAACACGGCCCAGATGGCGGCCACGAAAAACAGAACCCCTTTAAGTTCTTCTTGGATCGTATTTTTCATGGCGACTTAGATTATTGGTCGGCGTAAACGCGAGTTCCTTCTTCCTTCGTTACCGGAGCTGGCGTTTCGTCGCTGAGCAGCTGAACGCGGATCAGCTGATTCCCGTCCCGCTGCCCGCGGGCAACGAGTCGGTAGGTGACCTCTTGCCGCGGCGCAAGTTTTGCGATCGGTTCGGCAACAATATCGGCGTTCTGAATGGAAACTTTGCTCGGTCCCTCTCCGCGCAGGACTTCCAGATCTGCGGAAACGGCGGCTGTCATTCGAATATTCGTGACTGGCTTGGCACCATTATTGGCGATGTGGATCTCGTAGACCGTTTCGGCACCAACCTCAATCGGATCGGCAGTGTCGGTTACGCTGAACACTAACTCCGTGGTGTGCTCCACAACCATCACATGTTCTTCGAACGACTCCAAACCCATATCACCACTTCCCTCGATGCGAACGCGTTGATCACCTGGTTCGATGGGAGTAGCGACTAGCTGCACAGTGCCCGAGTCGCCTGGGGCCAATTCCTCCAAGCTCCAATATACCGAATGATCGCGAGGATCATATTGACCTTTGTTGTCGGTCGACACGAACTCGAGTCCTTTGGGGAGGTGGGCCACCAAATCCACGTTCTGTGCCGGGGCCGTTCCCGGATTTGCTACCGAGAAATCAAAGGTCACCTGGCGATCCAGAAACCTTCGAGTTGGGCCGCGAACACCTACCTGGAGTTGCGGGGCGACCACTTCCAGTCGCAATCGGTGCTCGGCAACTAGATCCCCCTCTCCACGCAAAACGATGACGTTCTCGACGATACCTGGTTTCTCGGCTCGTAGTTCCAAATTCAGATTACGTGTTTCGCCTGGTCGTAGGGTACCTACTTCGTACTCTAACTCGCTGCCGGCGGGGTGTGATAAGCCTTCGGGAACATCCTCGAGCATCACCACACCCGTCGCTGCACCCGTTCCCGGATTAGAAAGCGTGATTCCTACGGTGAGACTATCTCCTACGAGTACCTTTTGGGGCGCTTTGTGTTCAATATTGAGCTGTGGCTTCGTACAGATTGTGCGCACCGACGCCTGAGCTCGGAATTCGACTTCCGCAACGCTACCAATTTCCCCTTCGCTTTCGGGCATGACTTGTAGAGTGATCTTCGTTTCTTTCCCCGGTTCAAGTGTTCCCAAGGTCCAAGCCAAGCCAGAGGACGACTCCGTACACTCCGGCGATACATCGATTAGGCGTGTTCCTTGCGGAACTTGATCGGATACTACGACATCGAAGGCAGGCACCTTTCCCTCATTTCGCACGTAGATTTCAAACACGGCTGGTTTGCCGACTTGAATCTCGTCAGGGGCGATTTTTTCAATCGACACCTGCGGGTTTTGCGCACCCTCTAACTGCCGATCACCAGGCACGGAGGCGGTTTTCGGCACCGCGGCAATGGCTGACGCCGGAAGGGCCAGGGCTGGATTGGCCAAACGAGATTTGGCGGTATTACTCGCCAAAGCGGCCCGATCGTCTCGTTTCGCGAAAGATTGGCGGGCACTGGTGCCCGGCTTCGTCGATGGGTCGCTGTGCACGTCCGAAAACCGATCGGTGAGCTGAGCCTTCGTTTGCGAAAGATTCGATTCCACCAATGGTGTAGGTTCCCTTATCCCAGACAAAGGACCTTCCGTAGGGTTTTGGCCTGGCTTTTGGACCGTATCTTCCGAATTAAGGTCAGTCGCGCCTTGGTTTGCATGAAGCGTCGTTTGGTCATGGACTTCCGTATCGCTCTGGGCATCGTTTGTGCGGTCAGTCGTGAACGACGATGAACTATCGGATTTCAATCGCTGCGAGGGAGGGCGGTAAGCTCCGTCGTCGCTATTCGAGGTAGCGGTATAAATACTGGGATCGGTTGGAGGCTGGATCGGTGCGTCGCCTGCACGATCATCACTTGTCCCATGCTCATTCGAGTTCCAAGCTGCGGGAGTCGCCCGCCCCGTCGGTCGAGTGTCGCCAGTGTTGTTCGAAATAAAAGCTGGCGACGACTCCCCGGTGTGTCCGTTACGCGGTGATTCAGAACTAAGGGATTGCGATATCGCAAAATCCGGAGTGGAAAACGTTTTTGAATCGGTGCTGGCGGAAATAGGAATCGGTTGCGGCTGCGCAGGCGCGCCATCGGGGTTGTTAATTTCAGATCCGGCTTCCACGACGCTCGAATCAGCATCTATGGGAGGGCGATCTTTCAACCACCACCATCCGCCACCACCCGTCGCGACCATCGCGGAGCCTAAGATGATTCGCGTTGACCAGTTTTTCAAAGCGCTCATAGACAATATCCTAGATGCCATGGAAAACGTCGCTAAAGTCGTCGCTCCCACTTGCCGCGTCAGCGCTTGCGTCAGATTCGATGTTTGACGGAGCATGATTCAACCCGCGAAACCCGGCGTTCTCTCAATAACCTATTTCAGCGCGCCGGGCCTTTAAGGATAAAAACAACTGTGGCGATAGACTTGCGACGGGGTCGTACCAAAATTGGAAATTCCGGCAAAGAGCAAATCGCGTGCTAGCGAGGTGAATATGGCCCTAATCAGCATTTCTGAAGTCAGCATCCGTTTCCGCGGACCACCGTTACTGGATGGCGTTAATTGCCAGATAGAAACCGGGCAACGTATCGGCTTGTTAGGCCGCAATGGGTCGGGAAAGACCACACTCATGAGAATGTTATGCGGCGACGTTGAGCCGGACGAAGGCACTGTTTCGCTGGCCCCCGGAACCCGAGTGTCGTTGTTACCGCAAGATGTACCTCAGGACGTCAACGGAAACATCGAGCAAGTCGTGGCACAGGGTTTCAACTCAACTTTCGCAGTGGGGATGGATCAACAGCAACAGAATAAGACCTTTTCTGGCGTTTCAGTCAGCGATGAACACGAGGTGGCCTGGAAATCTGAGCAACAAGTCAAACAGATACTTTCGCGCATGAAACTGGACGGGGAGACCCCATTCGCGATCCTGTCCTCGGGAATGAAGCGAAGAGTGTTATTAGCCCGATCGTTGGTTTCCTCGCCGGATTTGTTGTTGCTAGACGAGCCTACCAACCACTTAGACATCGAGGCGATTGCTTGGCTCGAGGATTTCCTCAACCGTTGGAATACCACGTTGATTTTTGTGACACACGACCGCATGTTTCTCCGCAAACTCGCCACCCGAATTCTAGAAATTGATCGTGGCCAGATCTTCGATTGGGCGTGTGACTACGACACGTTTCTCGAGCGCAAGGAGGGGGCACTGGCCGCTCAAGAAAAACAGGACGCTCTGTTTGACAAGAAGTTAGCCCAGGAAGAAGTCTGGATTCGAACCGGCATTCGAGCCAGGCGAACTCGGAACGAAGGTCGAGTGCGTGCCTTGGAACAACTGAGGCGTGCAAGATTGAAACGCCCACCGCCTCAATCCAAGGTTCGAATGCAAATTCAGGAAGGGCAGCGGAGTGGCAACCTCGTCGCCGAAGTGGAAGACATTTCGTTTTCTTATGGCGAGCGGCAAATCGTGGAAAACTTTTCCACCACCATCATGCGGGGCGATAAAGTGGGAATTATCGGTCCCAATGGCGCCGGTAAAACGACCATATTGCAACTTCTGTTAGGAAAATTGTCACCGGAACAGGGGTCAGTGCGCCTGGGCACCAATCTTCAAATGGTCTATTTCGATCAGCTCCGCGAGCAGCTCAACGACGATAAGACGGTTCAAGATAACGTCGGCGACGGATATGACTCCGTGGAAATCGGCGGGCAGAAGAGGCACATCATTGGTTACTTGCAAGACTTTCTTTTTAGTCCCGAACGGGCTCGTACCCCCGCCCGATTCTTGTCTGGTGGTGAGCGCAATCGGGTATTGCTCGCCAAGCTGTTCGCCAAGCCTGCGAACCTGATCGTACTCGACGAACCGACGAACGATCTCGACAGCGAAACCCTGGAGCTGCTTGAAGATCGGCTGGTTCAATTCCAAGGCACCGTGATGATGGTCAGTCACGACCGGGAATTCTTGAACAATGTCGTTACCAGCACGATTGTGTTTGAACCCGACGGGGTCCGCGAATACGTGGGTGGTTACGACGATTGGCTACGACAACGTACAAGCCAATCCATTACCCAACAACCGAATCCCGTGACCGGGTCAACTAGGAATCAAACGACCGCCGAAACTAAGGATCGCAAACGGCGATTGACTTATAAGGAGCAGCAAGAGCTGACCAACATACCGACGATGATTGAACAGCTGGAGACCGAAATCGGGCGACTGCACGAAGTTATGGGTCAGGCTACCTTTTACCAACAACCGGGTGAACTAATCGCGGGCGAACAGGCACGTCTAAAAGAAATCGAAAGCCAGCTGGCCAGAGTAATGAATCGCTGGGAGGAGTTGGAAGGAACCGGGAACTAGAGTGACTCATTTCCACAAAAGTGTGTTTTAAAAAGTGTGTTTTAAAAAGTGTGGGCCATCTGGCAGCCGCTGGAGAGGACTCGGGGGTCGATTCACGGTCGTTCA
>JANNPR010000449.1:0-7308 GCA_031400345.1 Planctomycetota bacterium
CAGCACTGGCTTGCCGCCGAAAAGACTCTGGCTGGCATCCATGCCAACTCCGGCGGCGGCCAGATGGCACACTGTCGACTCTTCCCAGTGACAGACGAACCAGCAGGCCCTGCCGGCGCCATCACCAATCTCCCACGCTACCATCCCGATGAAACACGCGCTGCAATAGTTCCTGCTGGAACGGATGCTTTTTCACTTCCTGCTCGTCAATCTCGATACCTAATCCGGGACGGGTATTGGGCCGGACAATTCGTCCTTTCTTTTCAACAATGAACCCCTCTTGGACGACATCTTGCCGCCAAGGAACGTCGTTATGGACGGTTTCACAAATGATGTAGTTGGGCTGCGAGAACCCGAACTCCAGAGACGCCGCTGTACTCACCGGTCCTTGAGGATTGTGTGGTGCCAAAGCGATCTGATGTGCATCCGCTAATGCGGCAATGCGACGTGCCGACGTCAGCCCGCCACAATGCGTGATATCCATTTGGCAGATTTCACATCCGCGTCGGGCGAACAAATCACGAAAGGCATCCAGGGAGGTCATTCGTTCCCCTGTGGCAACCGGGGTGGTCAGAGCTGCATTAATCATGACCAGACCGTCGAGGCATTCCGGCCAACATGGTTCTTCGAAGAAATATAATCCGAATGGTTCTAATGCTTTCCCAAACTGAAGGCCCATCGCAGGGGAGGGGCGGGCATGGCAGTCGACCATAATATCAATATCATCGCCCACAGCTTGCCGCATCGAATCTACTGCCGCCACCGCCGCTCGAACCGGCCGCAGGCCCTCGATCGGCATGGTGGTTGGTACTGCCATGCACTTGAACGCGGTATACCCTTCGGCGACCGCTTGTTGGGCCAATTCAGCAAATCGGCTGGCATTTTCTACTGGCGTCTCATAGAAATCTTCCATGCGTCCGCCGCCCAGGTGGCAATAAGTCCGAATCCAATCGCGAACCGGTCCGCCCCACAATTTTGAACAAGGCATTCCCGCAACTTTCCCCAAAATATCCCATAAAGCTAGGTCGATTCCCGAGATCGCCGTAGCTCGGATGATCCCATTACCGTGCCAGAAGTGCTGACGGTGCATTACCTGCCACAGATGTTCAATACGGGTCGGATCTTCGCCTACCAGCAAGTCCGAAAGATCCTCAATAGCACCCACGACGCTCCGAGTGTGCCATTCCAAGGTCGCTTCGCCCCAGCCGTGTAAACCAGGCTGATCGGTCACGACCTTGATAAAAACCCAATTTCGCATCCGGGCATGGCAAACCAATGTTTCCACACGAATGATTTTCATTTGTCGTTCCAGTGGGATGAGTCGCGACACGATGGGTAAGGGAAAAATCGCGTAATTCGCACGTATCGGTTGGTTGTGGACAGCCGCTCGTCAGCTTGACACTATTTTTCCACACCGTTATCCTAGCCGACTCCCCACGTGAAGTAAGTTGTGTTCTTAGAACGGTTTTCGAGCGATTCTAAAAATGTTTAGAGTTGCTCGGCAGTGGAGTGCCTGCGCGGATACGGACCGTCGTAAATGGCGAGAGTCTCGCTCGAAGGCGTGTCAAAGCGTTATCCAGACGGCAACCTTGCCGTTCGAGATTTGACTTTGGAGGTGCAGGACCAAGAGCTGCTAGTTGTGGTCGGACCGAGCGGTTGTGGAAAGAGCACCACACTTCGCCTGATCGCTGGTTTGGAAGTGCCGACGGATGGAATCATCCGAATCGGCCACCGAGTCGTGAACGGGCTGACGTGCAAACAGCGTAATGTTGCTATGGTGTTTCAACACTCGCCTTTGTACGCACATTGGACAGTTCGCCAGAATTTGGTTTTTGGATGGCAACTACGACACTGGAAGCTGTGGAAATTGATTTGTCCGGGGTGGTTTTCGTTGACTGGACGTGACGCGGAGTTGGATAAGCGGCTGGCGGACGTGTCGAATCGCTGGGAATTGGCGCATTTGCTCGACCGGCAATCCACGGAACTTTCCGGGGGAGAGCGGCAACGAGTTGCATTCGGTCGAGCTATGCTCTTCCCATGTGACGCATTACTGTTAGATGAACCACTAGGAAATTTGGACGCAAGATTAAAAAATGAATTGCGGCGACGATTTGAGAGCCGGCATCAGCACCAACCGTTTACCACCATATACGTAACCCATGATCAATCTGAGGGAATGGCGATAGCCGATCGCTTAGCTGTAATGAGAAGTGGAAGGATCGAACAAGTAGGCACACCCGAGGATATATATAACCGACCATTGAATCAGTTTGTCGCGCAGTTTGTTGGCGAACCGTCCATCAACCTCCTGCACGGCGTTTTGGAAAAGGGGAATCAAGGTTGGGCCGTTCGAGTCGGCCAGCATACGATAGCTATCGGTGAAGGAAGAAGGATCCGCGATGAAGCTGCCTTAGGCCGGCGTGTCGTCCTTGGCGTCCGACCGCAATACGTTAGCGTGCGATCCAGGCCACACGGCAGCGGCGTCCGAGCAAAGCCCGCCCCATCAGGTCTTGAAAGTACAATGCGGGGGAAATTTGGCAAAAGGGAATGGGTGGGAGGCAGTCCATACGTTGAGGTGAGCCTCGACTTCACAACGGGAGCCCAGGAATCTGGAAATTTGGCATCTGGAAATTTGGCGACACAAGATTCGGAGATACAAGCTTCGGAGATACAAGCTTCGGAGACACAAAATTTAGAGACACGAGTAGATCAATCAATTATCTGTAGAGTGGATGAGAGTGAATCGGTCAGAACGGGTGATTGGGTGCATGTGGATGTACTTTGTTCGCGCGTTTTGGTCTTTGATTCCACGACCGGCTGCAGCTTGTTATAGGCATTGAGGCCTTCATCACAAATTGTAGACGCAATCCAAAGAGAACTAGTTGCAACCCCCTCACCGGAGGTTGCGTGTTCCGGCACGGAAAGTGACAACCGCATGAACGCGACTGAATTGTTACGAATAGTTGACTCAATGCATCGTGACAAGAACATTGATCCCGAAGTGGTATTCCAGGCTGTTGAGGCGGCGTTGATAACGGCTGCGCGCAAACACTACGGCGAGGAATCCGACATCCAGGTAAAGATCATTCGAGAGAGTGGCGCAATCGAAGCGACATGCAACGGTCAAGAACTGGATACGGATCTTATTGGACGGATCGGAGCTCAAACGGCCAAACAGGTCGTCATTCAAAAAATCCGAGAAGCGGAGCGGGATTCGTTATTGGAAGAATTCGAAGTCCAATTGGGACAGTTGGTTGCGGGTGTCGTGCAGCGAAATGAGGGAGGCGCAACGACCGTTTCCCTTGGGAATGTCGAAGCTATCCTTCCTAAGAGTGAACAGATTCCCGGCGAGACACATCATGCCAATGAACGGGTTCGTGCGGTTATTTGCGAAGTCCGGCCGCAGGGGAGCCGAGTTAAGGTGGTGCTCAGTCGCACTCGTCCGCAACTGGTTCAGCGCCTTTTTGAACAAGAGATTCCTGAAATAGCCGACGGGGTAATCTCTGTGAATGCGCTGGCGCGTGAACCGGGTTATCGATCGAAAGTAGCCGTTAGCAGTACCGATCAAAGAATCGATTGCGTGGGCGCTTGTGTCGGCGTCCGAGGTAACCGGATCAAGAACATCGTTGACGAGTTGGCAGGTGAACGGATCGATATTGTCCGTTGGAGTGAGGATCCGCAAGTCTTAATTCCCAATGCGTTGCAACCTGCCGAGGTAGAGCAAGTTTTGTTGTGCGACATGATCGGCCGAGCGATTGTACTGGTGCGGGAAGATCAACTTTCACTGGCTATTGGCCGTCGCGGGCAAAATGTCCGGTTGGCAAGTAAACTTTGCGGTTGGGACATTGAAATCATGACCGGTGAGGAGCTCGAACAGCAAATCGAGCGAGCCGTCAATGGCTTCATGCAGATCGACGGGATGGATGAAGAATTGGCCCAACGGCTGGTGGAACAGGGCTACCTGTCCTACGATGATCTTTCCGTCATCGAGCCTGATGCCTTGATGCAGATGGGCAACTTGACCGCAGAGCAAGTGGACCATTTAGTCCAACAATCGGAGAGCAAGGCGGCAGAGTCCGAAGTGGCCGCGGCCGAAGAACGTCGCCGGCAGAAGGAAAAGATTGTAGATCCAGCAACAACCGAAGCCGAAACCGCCCCCAGCGATTCAGAAGCAGCAACAGCGGATGGAGACCCGGCGGCAGACACACAGCCGGGAGACCCGGCGGCAGTCACGCAGCCAACGGACGAGAACAAATCACACCTTGCAGAGGATGCAGATCAAACCATAACCGCTACTGACGAAACCGTAATGGACACTGTGGATACCCATGGTGAAACGGATCAAGATATTTTGGATAGGGATCCAACGTCCAAGACTAAAGACGAAGCGTCGCCATGACGCCTTGGGAGACTAACGTCTGGTTGAAGCCGGACGGACGGGCGACGCGGCAACGGAATCAACGTTGGGTTCGCTGGCCACGGATTAAACGATGGGCACCACGGAATGATCGGCTGAATGTAAGAACATGTGCCGCATACAAAACAAAAGCCGCAACACAATCGGTGACGATCGAGGAGGGCAACAGTGCCCGTACGTATTTACGCGTTAGCAAAAGATTTGAAGATCGACAGCAAAGACCTTGTGGACATCTGCGCCAAAGTAGGTATCACGGGGAAGGGGTCCGCGCTTGCCAGTCTGGATGACGATGAGGTCGTGAAACTAAAGAGCTATCTGAGCGGCGGTTCAAAGAAGGTGGAGAAGCCCGTAGCGGAAAAAGTTGTGGCCGTCGTTCCGGCCCCTCCGCCCGTTGTCGTCGTTGTATCTGCCGCCACGGCGACGGTGGTTGCCCCGCCTCCACCCGTCGAACGCGAGACGTTTACTCGCGACGACTATTTAGCCACATCGGCCAGCAATAAAATCAGAGTTATCTCGTCGGGGAGAGCCAAGCCGACAGTAACCGATGCTAACAAAGAGGCCCCGGCGGATACGGAAAAATTCAAGCAGAAGAGACGCGAGCCGGTCATCAGTCTGGCCAAGATGCCCACTGCCAAACAGCCAACCATGGCGCCTAAGTCCAGCGAACCAACGCCTCAACGCCCGGATATTCGCCTTCCCAAAGATGCCATCGCGGGTTCCCGAGCCGGCAATCGTGCGCCTTTGGAGCATTTGACGAAGACACTCACAAAACCGGAAGCGCCGGCACCCAAGAAACCGGGCGGTAGCAGGTCAGCGACCGCGGCACCAAGCAGTGCGCCGCTATCGAAGGGGCCCGGGAAAAAAGGCAAAGGGGATAAGCCCGCCACGAGTGAAGAGGCGCCCGGCCTGTTGGGTATGGCCAGTTCTCGAGCCGACCGCCAGAAGGCTCGCAAGACACGCATGCTGCAAAAGCAACCAACAGGGCGTGAGGAGGATGAAAGTGGCCACGTTCGGCGCGGCAAAACGCTGACGCGCAAGGGTAATAACACTGCTGCTCCTCGCCGGGAAAAAGCAGTGCTCGAGTTACCGTGCTCGATGCGTACGTTTTCGGAAGCTGCCGGTGTGCCCGTAGCTCAGGTTCTTAAAGCCCTGATGGGGATGGGAATGAGCCCCAATATTAACTCGCAAATCGATGCTAATATGGCCGAAGTGTTATCGCAGGAATTTGGCCTGGATCTTACCTTTGAAAAACCACCTTCGTTGGAGGAATCGTTGCTTCTGTCGCTGACGGAACAAGCTGACGATCCCGAGACGCTCGTGCCGCGTCCACCAGTGATCACTTTCCTCGGTCACGTCGACCATGGGAAGACATCCCTTTTGGATAGAATCATCGGCATTGCGGTGGCGGCGGGTGAGGCGGGTGGAATTACACAACACATCCGAGCGTACCAGGTAGAAAAGGCGGGGCGGAAAATCTCCTTTGTCGATACCCCCGGTCACGAAGCCTTTACCGAAATGAGGGCCCGTGGCGCTCACGTGACGGACATTGCTGTACTCGTCGTCGCCGCCGATGACGGCGTGATGCCGCAAACTGAAGAAGCGATCAGCCATGCCAAGGCCGCTGGGGTACCGATTGTGGTCGCTCTAAACAAAATCGACCTGCGTGGTACCGATATCAATCGTGTCATGCAGCAATTGGCAACTCAGAATTTGCTACCGAGCGAATGGGGCGGCGATACGGAAGTCGTTCAGACCAGCGCCACCACCGGAGACGGTATTGATCAACTGATCGAAACACTTTTCGGCATTGCCGAATTGCATGAATTCAAGGCCAATCCTCCTCGACCCGGAATCGGCACATGTCTGGAGGCCGAGCAGCAGGGAGATCGGGGCGTGATGGCCAAGCTCATTGTACAAAATGGAACTCTGCGAGTCGGGGACGTCATTGTTTGTGGTTCGGCTTACGGTCGCGTCAAGGCCATTTACGACACGTTGAAACCAAACCAAAGACTCGACGAAGCGGGTCCATCGATGCCGGTCAACATCACGGGCTTGAGTCTGGCGCCGGCGGCCGGAGAAAAATTCTTCGTTTTGGACGATATCGGTCAGGCCCGCGAGATTGCCGAAAAACGCGAGGAACGTGTACGAGAACAAGGACTGTCGTCCGTCACGCCCAAAGTATCGTTCGAGAAATTCCAACAGATGCTTTCCGAAGGTCGCGTGGGCAAACAGGCGGAAATCACCGTCCTCAATCTAATTATTCGAGCCGATGTGCGTGGTTCCTTGGAAGCAATTCAGAAAGAGCTGGGAAAGCTGCTCCATCCTGAAGTACAAATCCACGTGTTGCAGTACTCGGTGGGTGGTATCACGACGGCGGATGTTGCTCTGGCGAATGCCTCCGACGCGGTCGTCGTCGGTTTCAACGTCATTCCCGACGAGTCGGCTCGACAATTGGCCGAAAAACACAGCGTGGAAATTCGCCGTTACGAAATTATTTATAAGCTGACAGAGGATATCAAACTGTTGCTCGAAGGCAAGCTCAAGCCTGAGGAGCGAATCGTTGAAATGGGGCGAGCTTTGGTCAAGCAGGTGTTTGCTATTAGCCGTATTGGAGTAGTTGCAGGATGCTACATTGCTCAGGGGAACATCACCCGGGGTTGCCGGATCCGTGTAAATCGTGACGGAAGAACGATTGGTGACTATGCCTTAGACTCGTTGCGACGTGAAAAGGACGACGTCCGTGAAGTCCAGCGTGGTATGGAATGCGGTATCAGGCTAGTCGGTTTCAATGACGTGAAAAAGGACGATATTCTCGAAGCTTACCGCATCGAGGAAGTTGCGAGAACGCTCTAATCTCATGGCGTCACGTCGAGTCTTGAAAGCTGCCGAAG
>JANNPR010000467.1:0-5182 GCA_031400345.1 Planctomycetota bacterium
GCACGCGCAGGCAGCACTGATCGAGACAATGGTTTCGGGATCCTATATTTTTCGAGGAAAGATCGGCCGCGTACCCACCCCATATCTCCTGGTTGCCACAGAGGGACCCGAAGACCGAGAGCCGCGCACATTGACACCGCAGCAAACTGACAGGTTTCTTATTTGTTTGGCGATTGGGTCGCCCAGCTACGACGAGGAGTATTCCATTGCTGCGGCGCAATGTCATCACGCGTCACTTGAGCGAATTGTTGACTTAGAAATGTTGAGGCAATTGCAGGAGGCGGTTGCTCAGGTTGCGGTAGATCCCCCCGTCGTGCATTTTAGTTTGCGTTTAGTCAGAGGCACACGCGTGCATGAAGGAGAGCATCACGATTTCGTCTACGAATGGATTCGTTCGGGTGCTGGACCTAGGGCGAGTCAACTTCTCGTGAAGGCTGCTCGAGCGAGAGCCTTATTGCACGGTCGATCCCAAGCTATTTCCGAAGACATACGCGCGCTGGCTCACCCCGTTCTTCGCCACCGCATTTCGCTGAACGACAACGCGACTTCTCGCGGAGTGTCCAAAGACGATGCTATCGACCGGCTGTTGACGGAAGCTTCCGAGCGTGAAGAAGGGGACGAACGAATGCCAGGCGTATTTCGGGAGTTATAAGACAACTCACTCTGGAGGCTCGAGCCGAATTGCCCGTAAGTCAATCAATGGACCGCGAAGTGCGCTCGCGCTGCGAAATACCAGTTCCATTGGCCCTTGCGGCAGTTTCACCTGGCCGACTTTTTTCGAGTGATAGTTGTCCCAGGAACCGGTTCCTCGAACGACACCCTCCAGTACTTGGTCGCCGATGGCCATTACAAAACGGTTCCCAGCAGTCGCATCATCACATGCATAGTCGATGACAACGTCAAAGGTGCCCGCCCGCGGAACATTGAGCATCCACACCGCGTGGTCATCGGGACTGGACCACCAGCCTAGATTTCGGTAAGTCTCTTCAAATACCAGTGAAGGTCCATAGATCTTGGCATTCATTGCCAAGATATGGATCGAGCCGTCATCGCGTACGTGAGCTACTTCGGGATGGTTCCCTGGAAACTCTTTGGGAGGCGGAGAAAACTTTCGCAAGTAGGCAAAGACATCAGCCAACTCTTGCTTCGAAATGTCTTTTTCAACACCTTCGGGCATCAAAGATTTGCCGGTACTACTAAGCTGATCGAGGTCCCGACGCAGAAGAGTTACTTGTTTTCCTTCCGGCTGGGATAGCGTGATACTTGTTCCCGTTTCACTGGTCAAAATACCGGTGAATTGCCGACCGTCGTTGGTGGTTGCTAAATAGTCAAGAAACTTGTCCTCCACCGCTCGGTTGGGATCCAACACCGCGATGAGCATGTTTGCGGGTGAACGATTAGTCAACGCCGCCAAATCGGGGCCGACAACATGCCCCGTTTCTTCCAACCTGTGACAAGCTGCGCAACGTTTCGCAAAGACCGACTTGCCCGTTAATCCGCTGCCATTCAACTTTAGGACGTCTTGATAATGCTCTACGAGTTGTTGCCGGCTCCCGTTTGTGGAATGGAACAACGCGGCTGCCCGCTGCCGTAGCGTCTCGTTCGCAGAACGCTCCAATTGCTGTCGGCGGGCAGCATCAATGTGAGTCTGCGGAATCTGTTGAGACTCGACCGCATCCAACAGACGGCTGCTCCACGAAGGGCGCGACAACAGCGAGTCCAATGATTGTGACCGCAGTGCAGGCGTCAATGCCGACCAGGCATTCAATAACTGATCTGGTACCAATTCGTGATCGATCCTACTCAACGTGCTAATCGTCGCAGACTGCAACGTCGACGAGTTTCGCGGCACCAGCAGCTCCCCCAAGGCTTTCACCGCGCTTTCTCGGCCTTGAGATTGATGCACCAAGAGACGCATCACTCGGCACCGATCCTCGTCGCTGGCATTCTCATTCGTAGCCAGCCTGAGTGACCGGGCAAAGGCTCGATCCAGTGTCTGTCGCTGATCATCACTTAACAGGTCGGCAACAGCACGCTTCGTGCCTTGTAGACGAACCGCGACGGCATCCAGGACGTCGGCCAGTGCGATAACTCTCTCGGGACGATACTCCCCGTTGTCTTCAGATAATACGTCGCGAAATACGGCGCGCATAACATTTTGATTCGACGTGGCTCCTGCCATGCTGACCAACCGTACGACCAGGTTCTGGGGTGGTTGTCCCGGCAACGACGCTTGGATTAGATCGGCAAACACGGTTGCTAAATTATCTTCCTTGAGCGAACTCATCACGGCTGCCACGATGTATGGCTCCGTCTGATCACGAAGTGCGATTTGCGCTAATAGTTTTCCAACTCGAGGGTCGGAGCAATATCCAAGCGAGTATGCCAATTGCTGACGAACAAAAGGATCTTCGTCGGTAGCCAGTTTTTCCAGACTTGCGAAGAACCGATGATTCGTGGTCTGTTCATTTTCCTTCAGAAACGGTTCGGACAAACGCACCGCTTGCCGACGTACTCCTGGATGTGGATCCGCCAATAGTTCGAGCACGATGTCTTGCGAAAGAAGTTCCAGTCCGTCCAATACGCAAGCGGCTTGGATACGAGTTTGAGGGCGACGAGACGACTGCGCTAGTTTTTGCAGCTGAGCAACTTTAGTGACATCCTGCTTCCACAGCAACATCTGGTGAATGAGGTCTCGCTGTACCCCATTATCCGTGTCCAAAGCGGACACAAGGAGATCGGCGCTAAGCTGATCTAATCGAGTCAGGCTGTTGGGGCGCCGTCCTTTTGGAAACACGCGATAGATTCGGCCGCGATCTACACCCGCTCTTACATCCAATTTGCGCTGCCAGACTTGCGGGATCCATTCGGGGTGCTCGATGACAGACCGATACATGTCTGCGATCCAAAGAGCGCCATCCGGGCCCATGCGTGCCATGACCGGGCGAAACCAATTATCGGACGAGGCTAAGAACTCGCTTTTCTGCTCATCAGCCGCTCGTCGACTGCGAAACGTGGTTCCGCGCACCCAAAGTTCCTCGTGATGCACTAGATTATGTACCGGTTCACAGATAAAAACGTGACCGGCGAACTGCGAATTCTCTGGAGATGCTGTCGGCGACTCAATCCCGAACAATAATTGATCCCGGTAAATCTCCACGCTGCACGCCGAGGTGAATCGATTTGCAGTATGGAAATCATTGAAACGTGCCAACGTCTGGCTCGTCGGAAATACAGGTGCTGTGCCGGGCTGTTCCGGAACGTGCCGTCGAATTTCCGGAGGCGGAAAATGAGGATTTCGCCTGAGATAGTGATCCTCTATTGCAAAATGGTACATCGGGTTGGCATTGTTGCAGCCGAACCAGTTACCCCAATCGTCTCGGCAGCGGCCGAATTGTGATTGACCGGCTTGCGGATCTACATTGCCATCATCAGGACGAATTCGCAAGTCCCGTCCACCGATGGCTACCGAGTCCCCCGTCTTTATGGACTTGACCGATCCTCCGCTGTCTCCGTTAGCTAGATATAACCAATTGTCGAGACCCCAGCGCATGCCATTGGCGCGGTGCTGTTGATTTCCTTCAACGAAACCGGCAAATAGAATCTCTGTCTTATCCGCGCGGCCGTCACCGTCCGTGTCTTCGGCATACAAAATGTTTGGAGCCGCCGTGATTAACACACCGGATCGCCAGACCTTAATTCCGTTGGGAAAGGGCAGTTTGTCCAAGAATGTAGAAGCCTGATCGTACCGACCATCGCCGTCCGTGTCGGTCAATACCTTGATGCGACCCCCAGGAACCCCCAACGGATCTCCCGACTGCTGCCACTCGATGCCGTTCGGATAGTCCCCCATTTCGGCCACCCAAAGTCGGCCGTCAGGTCCCCAATCGAAGGCCACAGGATCTTCCACCAATGGTTCGGCAGCCACAAGTTCCACTTCATAACCGGATTTTACTGTGATCGAAGCAAGTGCATCTGCGGGAGACTTGGGTCCCGGGTATTCCGAAAGCTTGTCATCGGCGTAGAAGTCGTGGGGCATCAGCTTCTGCACTGTGTCACAAATTAGATCCTCGACATCGTCCGCGAAACGGGTGGGCCGAGCATAAAAAATCATGGAAAAGTCGGCCTCGTACCCTCCCTCATGCAGAATCCGCTTCGATGGAATGTAACAGCATACGTCGTTGCAATACGCGCTCACCCACAAGCGTTGCGGGTCATACTCGGATTTGAGGCGCTGCACGTAGTCAACGACCACCTCGCCCCCCATGAACACCATCGCCAGATCATCGCCGAATGACCAGACACCGATCGGGTAGGCGATTGACTTTGGAATTTCCTGGCCCTGCTCCAGGCGCTCGAGATATTTCCTTGCGTGGTAGCCAGGTGCACCGCTTTGTTTTGCGGTCTCCTGCCATTGTTCTTTCGACGGAAGTGGCGCCAACGGCAGAGCGACTTGTATTAAGCGGCACCCGATCTTGGTATCTAATGGCTGCAGGTCATTCTTCAGTAGTCTCGCAACCTCGTCGGCCATGGCTCGGCCATGCTGCTGGCAGAGTTCCAACTTGCTAGCGCGCGGTTCGGGATTGGCATCGGCCCCGCAGCCGATCGTTATTAATGAAATACAGCCTGGATTTGCCGCCTCGATATACTCTTGAGCGTAACCCAACCAGTCGCCCGCGATCTGATTATAGTCACCACCCAAAGTAGTGCAGTGACAGGCATAATTAGCGACCACAGCGATGAGCTTTTTCTCACGATCGAATGCCGCCAGAATGGGCAAGCTATGGTCCACGGGTCCGTCGGCTTGAACCCCAAAACCTGTCCATTTGCCTTCCTTCAATACTCGCCGATTGGCTGCAAACCCAACCGTTCCGCTCGCCCAACCTAGCCGCCCCAGAATTCGATTATTCAGAGCCTCAGACGCGACGGTCACCATTTTGTCCGTGAGCTCCTTCGTGTACCGATCGATGTGTGCCTGATGTTCTGGCGGAATATCCATTCCGAATATGAATGGTGCCCAATCGGTTAGACAGGGCGCCGTATGTGAATGTGAAACCGAGATCACCAATCGTTCGCGCCGGACATTCGATGTTTCCTTTAGACGTTTAGCGACGGTATTGGCAATCTGCGGAGTCATCCCGCAGTTTTCGACCGTGATCAGCACCGCCGCGCCGTCGCCATC
>JANNPR010000511.1:0-8641 GCA_031400345.1 Planctomycetota bacterium
GTGGCACACGCCTATTGGTATTTGTTCGACCCGCTGCATGACGAGCTGCGGAATCCATATGATCCTCTCTTTCGGGGTGCCTGTGAGCTGTACAACACGTCCCTTGAATCGGCGTTGCGGTTAGTACAAGCGCAAGGCAAATTGCGGCCGGGCATGACCTACACCATCAAGACCAGCAAACAGCAGATCGACTTTCAGGTGGTGGTTCGTGGTCCATGGCATAACGAGGACTTCGACGACCTAAAATTCGTCTCCGAATATGAAATCAATGGTCTCTCGAATTGGCATCAAACGTTCGGTCTCGGTGTTCCTTTGATAGCAGTACGCAAAGCGCATGCGCACCCGGATGTAGGTGAGCAGTACTATCCGCCGGGCTTAAGCTTTGGGGTCACGGCATTCCTGCGCGTCGCTCAGCCGATGGACCAGTTGCGTTCACAAGTATCGCCTGGCCAAGTCGTTGCTCCGGTCATGCATCACTGTGTGCTCGAGCTGCACGATCCGTTGGAATATACGGAAGTTGACGTCCGCAATCGTCGAGCGCCGCTCGAGACCGATATTAGTACCCCGTTAGCGTTCCTGTTGGACAATGAAACATTCAAAGAGGATCAGGGTAACGCCACGGCGGGTCTTTTTCGCCCGAACACTGCGAAAAAGGGACTGTTCATGCTCGAGCCATACGATCCCAACCGAATTCCGGTACTCATGGTGCACGGGCTATGGTCAAGCCCGACGACTTGGATGGAAATGTTCAACGATTTGCGGGCGTTCCCAGAAATCCGCCAACGGTATCAGTTCTGGTTCTACTTGTATCAGTCGGGCGAACCCTTTTGGGTATCCGCGTCTAAATTACGTAAAGACCTGACTGTCATGCGACAGACGCTGGATCCAAACGGACAGTCGTCTGCCCTGGATCGTATGGTTCTGGTCGGGCACAGCATGGGCGGGCTCGTTTCGCGACTACAAACGCTGGATAGTGGAGATCGGTTCTGGCGCGTTGTGAGCGATAAGCCGTTTCCCGAGTTGAAGGCGGAGCCGGCGACAAAAGAGCAATTGGCACAGACTCTGTTCTTCCGGCCGAACCCATCCGTACGGAGAATCATCACGATCGGGACGCCACACCGAGGCAGCGAGTTTGCCAATGATTACACCCGCTGGATCGGGCGCAAGTTCATTCACCTACCGGCGATGATGGTGCAGTTAACTCAGCGAGTCGTTCTCGAGAATCCAGGTTATTTTCGGGATGCTGAACTGCTGACGATTACCACGGGCATTGATTCGTTAGCACCGGATTCCCCGATTTTGCCGGTGCTCGCGGATTCCCCGCGAGCACCCTGGGTGAAGCACCACAACATTGTGGGGCTGACATCTGATGAAGGATTTTTCAGCTCACTTGCTAAAGACGGTGATGGTGTCGTCAGCCAGGCTAGTGCCCACCTCGACAACGTCGATTCAGAAATCGTGGTGGCTGCCGACCATGTTAATGTGCACCGGCATCCACGCAGCATTTTGGAAGTGCGGCGGATTTTGCTCGAGCACGAACAGCAGTATCTGGCCGAACTTGGCGCCGACCCATACGCCAACTATGCAAATCAGCCCCGGGCACCGATGCTAGTTCCGCGTCGTTAGGTTCCCCCTGCGTTGCCGGCTCCGAATTGAGTTCCAAGGGGGCAAAGATCTTGTATTCGGCGGCTTGTATGCCTACGGCCGCGTTGGCAACAGCGACGAGATTCTCGTCCTTTGCTTCGACCGTCGCGACGTTGCTGGCAGTTTCCTTAAGTAATTCGCCGCGCAGAACTCGGATATTTTTCGGCGCCTCGATCCCAATTCCCACCGACCCCGCGCGGAACCGCACGATGGTAATGACGACATCTTCCCCAATGCGGATTTGTTGGTTGACCTTGCGAGATAAGACGAGCATGGCACACTCCTTTGTATTCCGTGTTGGTTCCCGAATGGATTTGGTCTTGACATGCTTGGGATAAGCACGCAGCGTGCCAATGGAAACGACAAAGTTACTGGCCGTTCAATTTGGCCTTTTCCTTTGGGCGGAAGCGTTAAGGTTTGCCCAACGTGACATTCGATGGTGAACAAATTTACAAAGGCTCGTGCAAAACTTGCGATTGCATCGGTTACAATCTGCACATTACGTTTTTGCCATCAGTTCGGTCATAGTTTTAACCAAGCCTTTGACAGCATCCACGCTCTTTTGGAAATCCGCGCGTTCTGCAGGGCTGAGGTCGATTTCGAGGACTCGCTGCACACCTCCGTGACCCAGAACCACGGGTACGCCGACGTAATATCCGCCGACTCCATATTCTTTATCACAGTAGGCGGCGCAAGGGAGGACTCGGCGCTTATCACGGATGACTGCCTCAACCATTTGGGCAGTGGCGGCGGCGGGCGCGTAGTAAGCACTGCCGGTCTTCAGCAGGTTGACGATTTCTGCTCCTCCATTGCGAGCTCGGTCCACAATCTCTTTCAGTCGTTCTTCGCTCATCAGTCGAGTGATGGGGATTCCGCCCACGGATGTGCAGCTAGGCAGAGGTACCATGGTGTCACCGTGGCCGCCCATCAGCAGCGCGGTAACGTCCTCAACGCTGACGTTTAGTTCCATGGCCAGGAACGTTCGAAACCGAGCGGTATCTAGAACGCCCGCCTGACCAATCACTCGTTGGTGAGGAAAACCGCTAACCTGCCAAACTCGCTGGACCATGGCATCCAACGGGTTACTGACAACGATGAGAACGGCGTTGGGCGACGTTTTTTTGATTTCCTCGGCGACGGACGACACGATCTTCGCATTGGTGCTCAGCAAATCATCGCGGCTCATGCCAGGTTTGCGCGGGATACCGGCGGTGATGACTACGACTTCGCTGCCAGCCGTCTCTTCATAGCTCGTGGTGCCGACGATGTTGGAATCGATACCGGCGACAGGAGAGGACTGCATCAAGTCGAGTGCTTTGCCTTTGGGCATATCGCCTGTAGCCGGGATATCGACGAGCACAATGTCGCCCAGCTCAGCAGCAGCGCACCAATGAGCGCAGGTGGCACCGACGTTTCCGGCACCCACGATCGTGATTTTAGCTCGACGCATTTTTATCTCCTTGTAAGCAGCACCCATTCATGTTGCATTTTGTAAGTCCCGAATATCCGGTTGCACCGCGGCAAGTCAAGCCGGGAACAGAAGAAGTTTGCAAGCGACTCGATAACATTCCGTCGGCGTGGACCGGCGTAATGAGCTTCATTTTGACAACGTGAAACGAATGGCACAGACAAAGAATTCACCGGAGGACCCGCGCAGTTGCCAAACGATAGACGCATGCTCAAGTTAGTGAGTCCTGGCGTAAGTAATCGCTTGAGCCGCCAAACCGGCAGCAAATTGCTTAAAGCTCAATTCATCTGTCGGACTAGTGTAATTTCCATCCGTCCGACCTTCCCGCGTTGTTAAGAGTAAGGCGGCGCCATCATACAGTCGCTCACGTAGCAACCTAGTCAAAAGTAGCTCATACCGCTTGGCGTATGACGCTCCATTAAACTCCGGGAACACTTTGTAGTGCGGCTGCCTCACTTTCACTGGGACACGTGTCGCGATACAGTCCTCAAGGATAAACACGTAGCCAAGCCATGGACGAGCGGACGTTTTAAAAGCCCCTTCTCGATATGCGGCCCAAAGATCGGTGGCATTACCTAAGGCTTCTTCGACACGATTATTTAAGTTATTGCCAAATGATGGCCCCACTTGTGCTTTAAATTCGATCACCGCCAACAAGTTGCCATCTGCCACAACAATCAGATCCCAACTCTTGTCCGCGCGGTAATAGCCGGGAAGCTCCCTCTTGTTTTGCCAATAAACATGCGCTTCAGGGACGCCACCATCGATAAAAAGGTCCCGACAGATTTGCGTAAATCCGTCCAAGTGCTTGCCGCCCGTAACAGCCGCGCGCAAGCCAGCGTCCTTGGTGCCGGTGGCCGCGCCCTGGCTTTCGCTTTGCTCATCCCGGGTTAGCCAAAAAAGTTTTATGGCTTCACGGACGCGTTCTTCAACCGGCTTAGCCATGCACGTTGATCTCCGCCGACGTAAAGATATCGGTGGCCTCGACAATCCGCTTGCGGGCGTACGTCGCGTAGGACTTTTCGATCTCATAGCCAATGCTGTTGCGGGCGTGGCGCATGGCAGCAAGCATTGTGGTCCCGGTTCCTAAAAATGGATCCAAAACGACGTCACCGACAAAGCTAAACATCTGGATCAACCGCTCCGCTAACTCAAGTGGATATGGGGCAGGATGGTTGCGGGTGGATGCGCCGGTTAACCCAGTCCAAATCTGTTGGAACCACGCTTTATGGTTCGCATCACCGATAACGCTTAGTATGCGCGTCGCTACGGAGGGACTACGGTACCCGCCGGGCTTACGCTGCATCAGGATAAATTCAATGTCATTCTTGATTACCGCATTCGGCTCATAGGGTTTGCCTAAAAAGGACCCACCGTTTCCGGCGGCCTCGTATGCGGCATTGGATATCTTGTGCCAAATAATCGGGGCTAGATTGTCGTAGCCCAAGCGGCGGCACTGCTCCTGTATAGATGCATGTAGGGGCACCACCGTGTGGCGTCCTTGGTTTTTGCGGCGTGACAAACAGACGTCGCCAACGACGCAAACGAGCCGGCCCCCTGGCACTAAGGCGTCGTAACAATTCTTCCAAACCTTATTCAGTTCCTTTATAAATCCCTCATAGTCCTCCACGTGCCCCAACTGACCTTCGGAGTCCGCATACTCCTTTAATGTCCAGTACGGCGGAGACGTAACGACTAGATGTACGGATTCCGATTGTAAGTTCATATCGCGAGAATCGCCGACAAACACATTATGTACTGTGGGTATGCCTTGGACGGCGTCATGGATTGCCGATACCAGATTTTTATTTTTCGCAATGGCAGGCAACGCCGTCTGAGGGTTCTTCAGAGACGGCAAACCAGGCGGTAGATAAGTCTCCAGGTCCACGGTTATGGTGGGCATACTTGACTTGCATCCTCGCAATTGCAGATTTCCAACTCCAATCTGCTTAGCTTCGCTAAACCGGCAATGTTTGGCTAGTAGGCCGCGAGTGGGACCTTTAAACTGATTTCGCTATTTGTGCCTATCCATTTGCCATGGGCTCAGCGACGGCGCATTCGCCGCTCAGCTTCCGTCCATCGCTGCTGGACTGCAGCCGCCCAACGTTCGATAATCTCAGGTGACATACGCGTCTCCGCATCCGTCTTACGTTGCTTGTCGATGCGACGGACATTCAACGCATGGGTCTTGCAGGGCTGACTACAGTAAATCTGGTTGCTCCGCGGCAAGTCAAGCCGGGAACAGAAGAAGTTTGCAAGTGACTCGATAACATTCCGTCGGCGTGAACCGGCGTGATGAGCTTCATTTTGAAAACGTAAAACGAATGGCACAGACAAAGAATTCACCGGAGGACTCGCTTCAACTCGGCGAATATTTCTCTTTCGGTCGCAGCAGCACCCGTGTCGGATCAGCAACATTCAGGTCTGCCATCGACCGCGTTAGGCAGCCAGCTGAGGCGGGCTACCTAGACACCTCGCGGCGTCACCTGTAAATTGTCTCGACGGGCGGCACTCCTCCGCATACAAGCACAAGTAGCTCAACTGCCAGAGCATCTGACGCTTAAAGACCTCGGATGACGTGCAATACGCGGAGTTGCGGCTGAACCAGTACACTTGCGACGATGTCGAAAAGAGTTTAGGTATTGTCGTTAGTGGCGTATTTCAATCGCCCCGGTAGCTCAGTCGGTAGAGCAGCTGACTCTTAATCAGCGGGTCCAAGGTTCGAGTCCTTGCCGGGGCACTCATAAAGCTTTGCTGCAACGAGAGTTGCGGCAAGGCTTATTTTGTTGGTGGAAGTGCATAGGAATTCGGAACTTCCGGTATGTCGACTGGGTGGCACGTTGCTGGCTGGCCAGCAGTGCAAATCGTCGTGGCGGATCCTAATCAGAATTGGGGAGGAAAGCGCTGATTGGTATCGTCCGCTGCAAGGATCCAGTGTTGCGGTAAGCCGAGTCGACGGCGGCGATGCGGCGTGTCGTTTGCCGCAATATACTGA
Organism: Planctomycetota bacterium; assembly: GCA_031400345.1. GTDB lineage: Bacteria > Planctomycetota > Planctomycetia > Pirellulales > Pirellulaceae > JANNPR01. The sequence continues at coordinate 6,108 of JANNPR010000511.1, forward strand.
GCAATCGCCTTACCCTCAGCACTAGCTGCTGTTGCTGCCGACGAGGCATGGAGCTCGTCGATAACCGTTAGGACATCGTCGGGGGCAATGTAACCATCGCCGTTCACATCCGGGTAGAAGTTTCTGAGGGACACACTTGGTAACCAAGCGGCAAATTCGTCCTTGGCCCGCAGCTCTTGATTCAGACCACTTCCAGCTCGATTGATCAACTCAATAATCATCAACGCATCGTCGGGGGCAACGAATCCATCGTTATCGACATCCAGTGGATGATCGAGGTTGCGCCAGGGCAATTCGCGCACCGGGATTGTAAAGCTGCCATATGCGACTTGTGTTGGTTCACTACTAACGCGAGATTGACCATAAAGCAGAAAACGATGGTCCGGTAGGTCGTCGGCAGCTTCTGTTTTGATCTCCAACTGCCCAGGCGCATCAACGCTGATCACTACTGAAAAGAGCAGTGAATCGGTAGCATCGGGCCGAGAAAGACCGCCGAAAGCACCCACCTCGTCGATCATAACGGCCGCCATGCTGCCACTGCGGCCATTCTGAAAATCGTTCCCATATTCCAGCGGCTCGTGGATCCTAATTTGGGCTCCGCCGAAGAGTAGATCCACGTATGCCGCAAAAACTCCCGTCGGTGTTGCACGCTGATCGGCGGCATGCACGCTCAGCTTAAATCTCTGCCCGACGGCAATTTCGGATAATGCAATTCCCTCCAAATCGGTAGCGCTCACGCGGATGGCAGCGCGCGGATCCTCGGAATTCGTCGGCTCGTCAGGGACTTCAGGAACCGTCGAATTCGCAGAGTCGTCACCCAACAGCTTGATCATTACCGACTTGTACACACAACTAGGGCCACTTGAGTCTCTAGGAGCATCGTGCAGCAAAAGGACGACATCCTTGCCATCTACAAGTTCCATCTGGGTGCCGTAGTATCGGCAGGAGTTGAGTGTTTGAAGTGTGTGTTTTGCGGCTTCAGTGAACTCCGAGTCAAGTGTTCCATCGGGATGGTAGCGCTTAACCGTGCGCTTATTTACATTTTGGCGATCCTCCGTACCCAACACAAGAATACGACCTGATGAATCAGTCAGGATAGCACGCTCAACTGAGAAGTCGATTGGACGAAATCCCGTGTTAATCGCTCCGTCTTCACCGAAAGAATGATCGATCTGACCATCGCTGTGATAACGGACGAGAAAGTTGCGCCATGAATCTGTGTCAACAGGTACCCCAGGGACGGAAGGAGGATGTTTCCCGACTCCATAGACCAAAATATCTCCATTGGGTTGAAGTGCGATTTGCGGTTGCTGCATTGGCGCACCCCAGAGACCATCGATGACAAGAATACCTTGATCGGCAAACGTCGTATCAAGCATCCCATCGTTGTTATAGCGCGCGACCATCAGGCGGCTATTTGCGTCCACAGTGGTAAGAACATACAGGTTCCCGTCGGCATCGGATACATGTCCCCAGCGGCCATTAACGTTCGGTCCGAGTTCGCCGATCGCGAATTCAATCATCGACCGGTCCGAGCGTAGACGAACCCATTTCAGCGTGTTTTCGGAACCAGTTTGCCACATGATATCGTCAGGCAGAACTTGGTAATTGTTATAGTGCCGTTTGAGACCTAACTCCTCGAAGGCGTGGTCGACTGTCCCATCAGAAAAGTATCGTGCATACAAACCGTTGCTCTTCCTTAGGAACATGGTTTCGAGTTGAGACGAATCGCGCTCGCTCGGATCGTCGGTTGCGTTTGTACCAAAGGACCAATCCCGAGTTCCATCCCGTTTGAATCGCAACCACTCGAGCTCGTTCGAAGGATGTGTGAGGACAAGCAGGTCAATTTTCCCGTTCTCACGAGAACGTGAGTCGACGTACGTATGCTGGTCCGGAAGAACTCGAAGCCACTCACCGACTTCCAACACACCTTGGTTCGCAAACGTCAGATCCAAATCACCAGCCGCGAAGACAAAACGCCTTTCCAATGGTTCGATTACGAGACGACGTCGGCGGCGTCTTTGTGACTTGGCGGTGATCATGGGGTGGCCTCGAAGAATTCGGCCGGTAAATTGCACTGAAGGCAATCCAATACGGCTCTCTCGACTTATAACGCGGGACAAAAGAAAAGACAAGCGAAAATATGGCCATTGGACTTGGTGGTCGCAATTTGAAGCAAAAAGAAGGCTGAAGCTAGTCGCCGGCGAGTTTGTTGATGTGTTCATCGCGCCATGTCTTCACGGCGGGACAGACACCCTGAAAATTCGGTCCAGCGTTCTATGGTCTCCTCCTGTCAACAGGACGCACCCAGAGCCCAGCTGAGGGGTGTTTTGTTTTTGGTTCACCGTCCAGATTGCTTCGTGACCGGGTCTTCAGGGGGAAGGCCAATCGGTGCTATTTCTTGTCGAGTTTCTGCTGACAGAATTTCAAGTTGTTCTTCAACACCGAGTTGTCCGGATGCCGTTTGAGCGAATTTTTATAAATCTCGATCGCTCCATCCCAGTCTTCGGTATCCATGCAAGTCTTGGCCCACT
>JANNPR010000549.1:0-2628 GCA_031400345.1 Planctomycetota bacterium
AATGGACGTGATTTGCAACAGCGGGACCAAGACACGGCTGTTCGTCGCGCCAGACTGGAAGGAGGTTGAAATCGCCGCCAACCCGGATCACGACTTTATCCATAGCGAATCGTTCGATGTGGACGGAGACGGCGACCTTGACTTCATCGGTGCACGCTACAGCCCTGGGTTGATCGTCTGGCTTGAGCAGCCGAAGCAGCCGTTGACAGAACCGTGGAAATTGCACTTAGTGGACGATCAAGTGAATGGAATTCATGGGCTCCTTACCGCTGACATGGATCGTGACGGAAAGCTTGATCTGCTGGCAAACAGTGCGCAGCCGAAGGGACCTTTTCCAAGCTCCGCGGCTTGGTATCGAGTTCCCGCGCGACCCCAAGAAGCTAAGCAATGGGACCGGTTTATTTTTGCTGCGGGAGATGCACCGGGCTTAAGCCACTATCTAGGAGCGGGTGATGTCAATGGTGATGGACGACCCGACATCGCTATGGCGGCAAAAGGTGGTCCTCAGTCCGAGCCAAACAGTGGCGAATGGTTCGCCTGGTGGGAGGCACCCTCCGACCCGACCCGGCCATTTCGAAAGCATGAAATCGCCCGCAATCAACCCGGAGCAACGAACATATTCCCAGCAGATATTAACGGTGACGGTAAGACCGATTTTCTGGCAACCCGCGGACATGATCGTGGTGTCATTTGGTTCCAGGCACCTAACTGGGACGAACACGTGATCCATCCTACTTTACTCGAACCCCACTCCCTGGCTGTCACCGACATGGACGGCGATGGCGACGTGGATGCGGCGACGTGTGCCTACGGACACAGAATGGCGCTGTGGTTTGAGAATGACGGTAAAGGTAATTTTCAGAACCACGTTGTGACTCGCGATCAAGCTGCATACGACATCCGCGCCATCGACATGGACTTGGATGGCGATATCGATTTGCTAATCGCAGGGCAGCAAAGCAAGAATGTGGTATGGTGCGAAAATCCCCGAAAGTAAACCGAGCAGCACCACGTCCGTCAAACGGAAATAACAACAGCAAACCGGTCACACCAGCGAGTCGCCGGCGGATACTCCGGCATCGCAAAGTCCTCCATGCCACGTCCAACCAAACCGTCCCAAGCGATTGCCGTCCAGTCCCCTTTGCTGTTATTCGTTCGTCGCCAAAAGCTCGCAATCCTGGCGGCGGCGATGGGCATTGCCGTAGCTGCCGGTGTGTTCGCGGACTGGTGGTCTTGTCTGCCGGATGACGCTCAACCGCGTTTTGTTGGTGGCCAATCGTGTGCACAATGCCATCAGGATCAGTCGCATCACTGGCAAGGTTCGCATCACGATCTAGCCATGGACAGGGCCACGCCCGATAAGGTACTTGGCGATTTCAACGACTCCGAGTTTACCTATTTCGATGTCACCTCGCGCATGTTTCGCGACGGTGATAAGTTCATGATCCATACCGAAGGGCCCGACGGGAAGTTGGCCGACTTTGAGATCAAGTACGTATTCGGTGTCGATCCCTTGCAACAATACATGGTGGAATTCGACAGGGATCCGCAAATGGATCCGCAAGCCATTGCTCGATTGCAGGTGTTGCGCGTGTCATGGGACACTCAGCGAAAGCGATGGTTCTACATGCCACCGCCGGATGTCAAAGAGAAGTTGTCTCCCGACGATGACTTACATTGGACTGGAATTGCTCAGCGTTGGAACACCATGTGTGCGGATTGTCACTCGACAAATCTGCAAAAGAACTACGATCCGAAAACCGGTCATTATCGAACTACTTTTTCGGAAATAGACGTGAGTTGTGAAGCGTGCCACGGCCCGGCCAGCGTCCACGTCGGCTTGGCCAATTCGAGATCGCTGTTTTGGGACCGAAAACGAGGATACGGACTAGCGAAGCTGAAGGGAGGAAACGCGGATACCCAGATCCACATGTGCGCGCCGTGCCACGCGCGCCGCCGTGCGGTACATCCTGGTTTTCAGCCGGGAGCCAATTTTCATGACTTCTACGGCAACGAATTGCTAAGTCCATTGACCTATCACGTGGACGGCCAAATCCTTGACGAAGTTTACGAGTTCGGATCGTTCATACAGAGCAAGATGTACCACAAGGGGATCCGTTGTACGGACTGTCACGATCCTCACACTGCCCGTTTGAAGCACGAAGGCAACAAAGTTTGTACGTCCTGCCACGCTCACTCGGCCGGAAAGTATGATGGTGCGGCTCATCATCATCATCAGACGGGATCCAAGGGCAGTCTGTGTGTCGAATGCCACATGCCTGAATCGACGTATATGGAAGTCGATCCGCGTCGCGACCACAGCCTGAGAGTCCCGCGACCCGATCTAAGTGTCAAGCTGGGAACTCCCAATGCCTGCACGCGCTGCCATCTACACAGCCAACCAGGACTGGCGTCAAACGGCGACGTCGACAACACGGCATCGCAGACGTCATCAGTGAACGTGCCAGCCACCGATACTCCACTCAGCGCCACCACGCCCTTCGATGCTCGTTCCTCGCGTCTCAGGGACGTGCCACCCAGGGACGTGCCACCCAGGGACGTGCCACCCAGCGAGCAGCTTCCGGCGCAGTTGATGGAATACCAAAATCTGATTCAAGCGGCACGAAG
>JANNPR010000586.1:0-1317 GCA_031400345.1 Planctomycetota bacterium
CCCAAGACGAAGGTCATGATGAACGTCGGCAACCCGGACGAGGTGTTCACGCTGGCGCAGATTCCCAACGACGGCGTCGGACTGGCCCGCATCGAATTCATTGTGAGTAACTTCGTTAAAGTCCATCCGCTCGCATTGCTCCATCCCGAGAAGGTGGACGACCCCGCGGCACGCCAGCAAATCGAGGAGCTGACGGCCGGTTATAGCGACAAGCCGCAGTTCTTTGTCGACACGCTGGCCCGCGGCGTGGCGATGATCGCAGCGGCGTTCTATCCGCGCGATGTGATCGTGCGGATGAGCGACTTCAAGACCAACGAATACGCGAACCTCGTCGGGGGTCGGCCGTTCGAACCGCATGAAGAAAACCCAATGATCGGTTTTCGCGGCGCCTCGCGGTATTACGACGCGAAGTTTCGCGACGCCTTTGGCCTGGAATGCCAGGCCATGAAGAGGGTGCGGGAGGAAATGGGCCTGACCAACGTCAAGCTCATGATCCCCTTCTGCCGCACGGTCGAAGAGGGACGGCGCGTTCAAGAAGTGATGGCCGAGCACGGCTTGCGGCGGGGTGAAAGTGGATTGGAGATCTATGTGATGTGCGAGATTCCCAGCAACGTGATCGCTGCGCAGGCTTTCGCCGAAATCTTTGACGGTTTCTCGATTGGGTCGAACGATCTCACACAACTCACCCTGGGCGTCGATCGCGATTCGGCGATCGTGGCCCACGTCTTTAACGAACGCGATCCAGCGGTGATGCAGTTCATCACTCAGGCGATCCAGTCAGTCAAAAAAGCGGGGCGGAAAATCGGCATCTGCGGGCAAGCGCCCAGCGACTATCCCGAGTTCGCTCAGTTTCTAGTGCAGCAAGGAATCGACAGTATTTCACTCAATCCCGATACGGTGCTGAAGACGACGCTCAAGATCCTGGAAATGGAACAACAGCTCGGTCGCAAGAAAGTCTAGACTTGACCTACCGGGAAGCCTTGCCGTCAGGATCGCAAAATGGCTCTGTTGTACTACGACCCGATCTTCTTACAGCACGACACGGGAAATCATCCAGAATGTGCCAACCGCATCGTGCCGGCTGCCCGCCGTCTCAATTTGCTCGCCATGCACATGGGTTACGTGCGACCGTCGTGGGGCCCTGTTTATTTAGAGTTGCTCAGCCTGGTCCATTCCAACCCGTATATCGAGTCTGTAAGTCGTATTTGCGCGGATGGCGGTGGCCAGCTTGATTCCGATACCGTCGTCTCGCCTCGGTCGTTCGATGTAGCACTCATGGCGGCGGGCGCTGTGGTCGATGCCGTCGACAAGGTGCTG
>JANNPR010000590.1:0-2623 GCA_031400345.1 Planctomycetota bacterium
CGCAGATTGTGTTTGGCGACGGGCACGTATCGTTTGTGACACAGTCCATCGAGCGACGTCTCTGGAGCGCGATGGGTACGAGAGGGGATTCCGAGGTTGTCTCTGCAGAATAACAGGGCTCATCGGTACTGTATCAAACTAAATGCTTCATGAGGCGCAATTCGTTTCGCGCCGCCCAGTCCAATTAGCTCAATTAAGAATGCGCAGCCTATTACCTGCGCTCCGCATTTTTCCAAGAGATGACAACATGCTTGGACCGTTCCGCCGGTAGCCAGCAAGTCGTCTACTACGAGGACGTTTTGTTCTGCAGACACTCCGTCTACATGCATCTCGAGAGTGTCGGTGCCATATTCCAACTGGTAGTGAAAAGCATGGGTATCGAAAGGCAGCTTGCCGGGCTTGCGGACCGGCACAAAACCACATCCCAGTTCTATTGCCAATGGAGCAGCAAAAATGAATCCCCTAGCCTCTGCTGCCGTAACGATATCCACCCGGCGACCTTGATAGTGATCAGCCATCCGCCGAATGGCTTCACGAAAGCCTTGAGGTGAAGCGAGCAGCGGCGTGATGTCCCGAAACAGGATGCCCGGCTTGGGAAAATTCGGGATGTCGCGGATGAGACGCTTGAGATCGGGCAGCGAGTCGGACATGAAGCTTTATCCTTCCAGCGACACGACTATTTCGGCTTCGCGGCAACCCTTTGAGCGTGGCCGGCCTGACCAAACGCGATCATCCGTTCTTTGCACACCTTCTTCATAGCCTCGCGGGATGGTTTGAGGTAATCGCGGGGGTCAAACTTTTCGGGATGTTCCCAAAGGACTTTGCGAATCGCGGCAGTTATAGCCATTCGATTGTCCGTGTCGACATTTATCTTGCGGACACCATGTTGGATTCCGCGTTGAATCTCTTCTATAGGCACACCCCAAGTCGGTTTCATTCGACCGCCATATTTGTTGATCATTTCCTGCAGCTCCTGCGGGACTGACGAGCTGCCATGCATCACGAGATGGCAATTGGGAAGTCGACGGTGGATTTCCTCGATACGGCCCATTGCCAGCACTTCTCCGTCCGGCTTTCGAGTGAACTTATAGGCGCCGTGACTGGTACCGATTGCCACCGCCAAAGCATCGACATTGGTTCTGCGGACGAAATCCTCGGCTTCGGTGGGATCCGTCAACAACTGGTCGCGCGACAAGTGTCCTTCCGCTCCATGGCCGTCTTCCTTTTCGCCATGTCCGGACTCCAGAGAGCCTAGACAGCCAAGTTCGCCCTCGACCGATACATTTCGCGCTTGTGCCAGACGAACAACTTCCGCTGTAACCTTGACGTTGTACTCAAAGTCCGCCGGCGTTTTGCCATCTTCCTTGAGTGAACCATCCATCATCACCGACGTGAAGCCATTCTCAATCGCACTAAGACACGTATTTACACTATTGCCGTGATCCTGATGCATCACGATAGGAATATGGGGGTACAGTTCGACAGCAGCCAACATCAAATGCCGCAGATAGTTATCCTGCGAATAGGAACGAGCTCCCCGCGAAGCTTGAACAATTACCGGCGAATCGGTCTCATTCGCCGCTTCCATGATGGCCTGGATTTGCTCCATGTTATTAACGTTGAAGGCTGCCACCCCGTACCCATTTTCGGCAGCCTGATCCAATAATAGTCGCAACGGCACTAGGGCCATGGGGTCAATCTCCAATATTTAAGCAAATCCCACAGCGACAGATTATGCCCGCTGGCTCGCTAGGTCTCAACCCCTGAAGAAGCCGCCGCTTAAGGACGCGTGACCGTTAGAGAAAGGGTCTGAGATAGAACTTCGGCGTCCCCTTCGGATGCGGGAAGGTATAAAGAAGAGGGTGGTGCCGTGAAGCGACCAGCAATGGTGGTCAACAGATCCGCCCGAAAACGGATACAGCGATCGTCTTTACGGCCGGCGTCTAGCCGTTCCCAAACCATTACAACTTCGCCACGACGAAATTCGTACGCATCGATAGTTCGAGATTGTCGTAATTGTTCCCATTGTGTCGCTTGCAATTCACACCCCGCTGGGATCCGCACAACCGCGGCGACATGCGTCAACTGTCGCCCGGAAACGTTATGCACCTCTAGGGACAAAGGAACGAGTTCCCCAACTTTGGCTTCCGCCCGGTCCAATTGCACGATGAGTCGCAGATCTTGCGGACTGCGCGCACCTTCGTCCGGCGAGACGCCCGAGGTCACCACGTATCGCAACGTCCCAACGGCGTCCGGCTGGATCTCCAGCGAATTCGTCCCGGCGTGTAACAAATCGGGGTCAACGCTTGCTTGCAGCGGCTTGGTTTCGTTGGGACCATATGTCCATTTTGCCGCTTCACGATCGTTGACTTTCATTGTTAAGCGACCACCCCTTCGCTGCGGCCCGTCGTCCTTGTTGTTTTCGTTTTTTAGTTCGACAGCCAATTGCTTCGTTCTCTTTTGTCCCGTCCGATAATCGTCAACTTCTCGCAACGTCTTTTTCGCAGCTGCACTTTGTTTTCGAGCTTGCACGTGCTGAGTAGCTCCTTCGGTCTCCGGCACACTTCTTGATTCATTCTTTTGGAGAGCACGACGATTGCGGAGATCGTGAACAGAAGCCACG
>JANNPR010000594.1:0-3251 GCA_031400345.1 Planctomycetota bacterium
CCGTACATCGTTGCGGCCGCCTCCTGCCCGCATCCCAGAAGAAGAGGAAGAGGCGTTGGATCCCTATTCCAATATGGACACGGATTTCTCTGACTCGGCTGCCGTTTTTCCGATAGCTAGCGTCGCCGCTCGTGCAGTCGTGATTTCTAACCCGATTATCGAGGTTAGTGGTGATTCCACCAATAGCACGGAAATGCAATCGAGTTGGCGAGTGGCAGCCTCGCCGGAAAGCGAGATGTCCGACCTACTCGCAGATGATATTAGTTCCGCGAAATTTGCTGCCGCGTGGGAAGTTAACCGCTTTCTCTGGCCTGAGGTCTGCGAGCAGCTCGAAGCATCCGGCTGTCTGACAGACGTGGGCAACAAACTCAAGTCCGCCGCTGAAAATGGATTGCGGGTCCTGGCCGTAACCTCGACCGCACGCCGCGAAGGCGCCACCACCGTAGCTTTGTCTCTGGCACGCAGCGCTGCCGCGACGGGAATGCGAGTCGCCGTCCTGGACGCCGATCCGGAGGAGCCGATGTTGGCAAGTGCTATTGGCGTCGATCCCCCCCACGGCTGGGACGAAGTAATGCAACAAGGACAACCGACGTCCGAGTCGGCCGTGTCGTCCCTCGAAGATGGTGTCACCCTGTTTCCGCGCCGATCCGCATTTCCTGACAGTATGACGCTAAACGACAGACGCATTGCCTACCTTGTCGGGCGACTTGTCGAATGCTTCGACCTGGTGATCGTGGACGTGGGACCGCTACCAACCAATCCGGATCATTTCTTTGGTCGACTTGGTCGCGAACGAACGTCTCCGATTCACGGCGCTGCCGTTGTTCGGGATATCCGAAACACCGGCCTCGATCAAGCATTGGTGACAGCCGCATCTCTGCGCTCCTACGGCGTAGAGCAGGTTGCAATCGTCGAAAATTTCCACAGCTAAACCATATTCGTAGGCACTCCGGTTGTAGTAGGCGCACTCCGTGTGCCTTTACGGCACACGGAGTGTGCCTACTACTGCACAAACGATGGTGAAATCATGTACGAAGCTTACTGGCAACTGAAACGTAAACCCTTTGAAAACTCGCTCGATCCAAGCACGTTGTATTTCAGCGAGACACACCACGCAGTGTTGCTGAAGATGCAGTACGCGATCGAGAATCGACGTGACGTCGTGGCCTTGGCCGGTGCGGCTGGCATGGGAAAATCCTTGCTCGTGCGAGTGCTCAGTCAACAACTCATCGAGTCTTTCTCGCCGATCGTCGAGTTGGTTTATCCGCAGATGCCGGCCGATCAATTACTCAGCTACCTTGCCGATGAACTCAGCGGCGAAGTCACTTGTCAGTCCGAGTCTACCGAACGCAGCGTCCGTCGGCTCCGGCAATTCTTTCGGGATAACACCGAAGCAGAGAAGCACGCAGTCGTGGTAATTGATGAGGCGCACCTGCTCCGTTCCGCGCAGTCACTGGAAACCATCCGGCTGCTTACGAATCTCGAACGGGGATCCAATCCGGCATTTACGCTAGTGCTGGTCGGGCAACCCTCATTGTTGACCCTGCTGGACCGGACGCCCGAACTGGACGAACGAGTAGACAGTCGGTGTGTGTTGCGGCGCCTCACCGGCGAAGAAACTGCGGCCTACATCCACCATCGGCTTCGATATGCTGGCTCGAACCAAGCCTTATTTCAAATGGCCGCAATCGAACGGATCCACCACTTATCGGAAGGGATTCCGCGACGAGTCAATCGCCTTTGTGATCTGGCGTTAGTCGTCGGATTGGCCGAGGCGCTGAACGTAATCGGCCCGGACCAAATTCAAGCCGTGCAAGACGAGCTCGCAGCGACGCGCGTCGCCGCGTAACAGTCAGATATCGTCACCCGAGGCGCAAAGCGCGGCGAAAAGGGAATTTCATTCCATATACTGGAATAGAAGTTCAGCCTCTAGTTTGTCTTCTTGGGAGGTCGGCGAAACATCGATTAAGCCGACGCTCGGACGTGGCTGCTTCTCAAGCCATTTGGCTCCGGGGATTTCTCCGCCACAGAGCCGGATCTCGATGTCACCTGGTGGCCATAAGGCCTTCTTTGGGAGACTAAACACCAGCGGCGATCTTAACGAACGGCCCGGCTACCGTTGTCGTTGGCGGTGCGATTTGTTGCCGCGGGTAACTTCGCGTCCCACCTGCTCTAGGGGATAAATTACGCGAATCGAGCCGTAATCTCTGTGCGACTATCCCAAATTAACACCTGACTGGTGGCAGTAATTCCATCGAGATAGTTGACTATACAAATTGCGCACATTACTATTTGCCCTAATTTCCCGAATCTCGGGAATAGCAAAAACGGAGAGCGTTTCAGCTCATGTTGATGTCTGTCCGAACTTTCGCGCGCGATGGCGCCCGCCCTAATTGGCTGTTGGGCCACCACAGAGCTGCTTCATCGGACAGTCGTCTGACGTTGTTGGATTCCATTCGGTTCCTTGATTTCGATTATCGCTGGTTGGATTCATTTGTTCGTCGCCGCAGCGACATAATTGTCGCCTTGTCTTGTCGCTTAGAAGGAGACATCTCTGATGTTCCGTAGTTTGTTCGATCTGCGTGCCTGGAGGGAACGTCTCAAGCGAAGCAAAAGCAATCGCCGTGCCGAGCGACGCCAATTATTCGATGGCGAGATAACTCGGCAGATGCGTGTCGAGTCGTTGGAAGACCGGCGCGTGTTGGCCACCTTCCTGCAAGGCGAACCTGGGAGCCCGTTAGGTGCATCGACCGGCGACCAATACTTCGACAGTGGAAATGTCGGAGGAAATTATTCCAACAATGAGAATTCAACAATCACTTTTTCTGGAGGTGCTGGTACGCGGACTCGAGTGGCTTTTAGTAGCTTTGATACCCAGACTGGTTTTGATTTCTTGAGCGTTTTTGACGGGCCCAGCACCGGGTCGCCTTCGCTCGGCACCTTCGACGGTGGCGCCGCTCCCGGACCATTTACGTCGACCGGCAATGATTTGACGTTCCGATTTACTTCCGATTCCTCAGTGACTCTAACCGGTTGGGCCGCAAACATCACCGTCATCAACACGGCCACCGATCCAACCATCAACGCGGGTGCTGGTTCCAACAATATTCAATTCCGGGTGAGCCCCACTCAGAACGATCTGACGGAAGTTCTTGTCGACGGCGCTGTCGTCCAAACGTTCCTATCTGCAAGCCTGAACTCATTGACGATCGACGGGCAGAGTGGAGACGACGCGTTGACAGTCGATTTTG
>JANNPR010000625.1:0-4975 GCA_031400345.1 Planctomycetota bacterium
GGCCGTTTGTTTTCTTACGCTACGGCAGGGCGTCGATGACATTCGCTCGATCCCCGTGTTTGGCACAACGCTTTGGACAGGGTTGCTGGAGACGATTCAACTCGTTGACCAATCGTGCAATGAAGGGCAGGCACAAGCCGCGCGTTTAACTCGATCGCATCTCGAGCCGCTTTACCAGACGCTCGAAAAGCTTCGAATGCATGACATGCCTGAAGACTTGTGGGGCTGGCGATCGGTGCTGGAAGCTCTGCATCAAAACACGCTTGGGATTAGCGAAAGTGCAGCCTCGCTGAACGGATCGCGAGAGGCTTTACCCGATGAAATAACGACGAAAGTGCAATGTCTCGACGAGTGGATCGCTGGGATGCGGGAGGATTTGCGCACTCTGTTCGGCTGGGTTGACGTAGCGGCGCGTGTTTGCGTGCGGGATCGAGCTGACTTAACTGTGTCGCCACGACTACCTTGGCAGAAGTTAGATGATGGCGTACAGCGGGCCTGGATTAATCTCTGGAAAATTCTTTCCGATCACGCGACTCTCGATTCCCTGACCTCACTCGAGGCGACTGCGGCACCGGCTCTGATCGAGTTCCGAAATGTCATGTTGACTCAGGTCCTAAACGAAGAACAGGAGGCAGTTCAAGCATGGCTGAACGACTTGGAAAGCTCCATCCATTCTTCGGCACGGCTGGCCGGTTTGCTGAACGACCGATATGAGGTCCTAGCCCAAAGAATGGAGACGCTCGCGTTAGAGATGGATTTTCGTTTCCTATTCAACCCGCAACGACGTCTGTTTGCGATCGGGTTCAATGTCGAAGAAGGAAAGCTCGACCGCGCGCATTACGATATGCTCTGTTCGGAGGCCCGTTTGGCCAGCTACTTGGCAATTGCCAAAGGGGATGCAGAACCGAGGCATTGGTTTCAGCTAGGCCGGCCACTCACAAAAACCGCCGGCGAAGTAGCTCTGCTGTCATGGGGCGGCACGATGTTCGAATACTTGATGCCGCCACTATTTCAGCGGACCTATCATGAATCGCTACTTTTCCAAAGTTATCGAGCAGCCGTCGCTCGTCAGCAAGAGTATGCACGACAGCATGGCGTCCCATGGGGAATATCGGAATCCGCTTTCGGCGCGCTGGCCATCAATTCAGATTACCACTACCGATCGTTTGGCGTCCCTGGTCTCGGGTTAAAGCGTGGGCTAGCGCGAGACCTGGTGGTTTCTCCCTATTCGACGCTGTTAGCACTGGAGATTGACCCGGCAGGTGCCTTTGCAAATTTGGAGGCGATAACTCGTGAAGGTGGTTGGGGCCATTGGGGGTATTACGACTCGCTAGACTATTCCCCCGAGCGCGTGCCGGCAGGTAAACGTTGTATCGTAGTTCGCTGCTACATGGCACATCACCAGGGAATGAGTTTGCTCGCCCTGTCCAATATGTTGGACGCGGGTCGCATTCGAAACCGCTTTCATGCACACCCCTTGGCTCGAGCAACGGAACTTCTGCTGCAAGAACGCGTGCCCGTCGCGACACCGCGATTCGAGCCTCATGCAGATGAAGTGGTGGTTGTTACGATTCCGCGTAACGAGGAAGAGATGGTCAGTCGGCGCCTACTCGGCGTCGAAACCGCCATGCCGCGAACTCATCTATTGTCTAACGGCCAATACTCAGTGATGACCACCAGCACGGGCGGCGGCTACAGTCGCTGCCGAGATGTGGCCATAACTCGCTGGCGATCCGACCCCACACGCGACCACTGGGGGCAATACTTGTATTTGCGGGATGTGCGAAGTAATCGCGTCTGGTCGGCTGCTTATCAGCCGACACTCGTACAACCCAGCGGCTATGAGGTGATCTATTCGATCGACAAGGCAGAATTCCATCGTCGCGACTTTGACATCAGTTCAAATTGGGAAGTTGCCGTTTCTCCTGAAAACAACGCCGAAGTCCGGCAACTCAAGCTCACCAATCACGGGTCGAGCACCAGGGAAATCGAAGTCACTAGTTACGCCGAGATTGCTCTGACGACCCAGCAAAACGACGTGGCCCATCCCGCGTTCCATAAGCTATTCATCGAGACGGAATATATTCCCGAAGAGACGGCCTTGATCGCCAAGCGCCGGCCACGCGATTCGCAGCAATCGCCTCTGTGGGGTGTGCACGTACTTGCCGCAGTTGGGGAGGCGCTGCACAGCGTACAGTATGAAACAAGTCGTCAGGCCTTTTTAGGTCGCGGGCGAACGCCCCAAAACCCGGCGGCCTTGGAGCCAGGCGTACGACTGTCGGGTGCAACCGGAGCGGTGCTCGATCCTATTTTTGCGATTCGCTGCATCGTCAGGATAGGTCCCAATGAATCGGCAACTTTGGGATTTGCTACCGCAATGGCGAACAGTCGAGAGGAAGCGCTGCTATTAGCGGATCAATATCATGATCCACGCGGGGTACAACGAGCGTTCGAGTTGGCGTGGGCTTACAGCCAGGTTGAATTGCGGCACATTCACTTGTCCCCAGCTATGGCGCATTTGTACCAGCGAATGGCCGCCGCCATCCTATATCCTGATCCATCCCGTCGGGCGACAGAGGACGTGTTATTGGCGAATCGGCAAGGACAGGCCGGCCTTTGGCGATACGGCGTTTCCGGAGATTTACCAATACTGCTGATCCACGTCACCAAGCCCGAGCATGTCGGCCAGGTGCGTGAACTGTTAGCGGCCAACGAGTATTGGCGAGCACATGGTCTCAAAGTAGACCTGGTTGTCTTGAATGACTATCCCGGCAGTTATCTCGATGCAATTCATGAGCAGTTGGTATCGCTGCTTAACGAGGCGCCTCGCAATCCCGATGAGAGACCTGGCGGCGTTTTCTTAGTTCGTGGCGCTCAGATTCCGCGAGAAGACAAGATCTTGCTAGAGGCGGCTGCCTCGGTAGTGCTGCACGGAGATCATGGGTCGTTGGCTCAACAGATGGAAAAGGCGAGACCCGCAGTCGGGTCTCAATCGCAGGCCGGAAAAGCACGATCGGAATTGAGCCGCCGCGATTCGACGGGGGGACGCCTGACGGAGCCCCGCCGCGCCCTGACCGGTGCCAAACCGGACGGGCTGAATGAGCGGCAACGATTGATCAATCAGCTCGAATATTGGAACGGATTAGGCGGCTTTGCTGATAATGGCAAGGAATATCGGATCCTTCTTAAAGCCGGTTCGGCAACTCCGATGCCTTGGTCCACGGTACTCGCCAACCCAACTTTTGGCTGTCTGCTGACCGAATCTGGTGGCGGTTACACGTGGTTTATGAATAGCCGTGAGAATAAGCTGACCAGCTGGTGCAATGATCCCATCGGGGACGCTCTTGCCGAGGCACTTTACATACGCGATGACGAAACTGGCGAACTTTGGTCGCCGTTACCAGCGCCAATTCGTGACGATGGCGATTACTGGATTCATCACGGACAAGGTTATACGCGGTTTGCTCACAACGTCGCCGGGATCTATCACGAAACGCTGATTTCGATCGCAGCAAACGATCCAGTGAAATTCATTCGGCTGAAGCTGCGAAATGATAGTCCTGTCACTCGAAATCTATCTCTGACGTATTTCGTGGAATGGGTGCTGGGGGTTCATCGCGAACAGACGCAGCTGCATGTGACCACCGATGTCGATGCTGACTCGGGCGCACTTTTAGCGCGGAATGCGTATCATCCAGAACTTTCGCAGCAAGTAGCATTTCTGGACGTGTTGGGACCCAACCGATCCTACTCGGGTGATCGTAAAGCGTTCATTGGCCGCAATGGCACCCTCAAGCGGCCTCAGGCCCTGCAAGAACCTAGTTTAAATGGACGTACTGGTGCGGGGTTGGACCCGTGTGGGGCTGTACAAACGAGAATATCCTTAGCCGCGGGTAAGGAAGCGGAAGTCGTTTTCTTACTTGGCAGCGCTAACGATTTAACCGAAGCCCAATCCATCCTAACTCGCTATCGTCTCAACGCGGAAATAACACGGTCGACGGACCTCGCGATCGCACAGTGGAACCAGATTTTGGGTTCCGTTCAAGTTAAGACTCCTAACCGGGCCTTAGATCTCCTCGTGAATCGCTGGCTGCTATACCAAACACTGTCTTGTCGCATGTGGGGCCGGTCCGGGTTCTACCAATCCGGTGGAGCATATGGATTCCGCGATCAACTGCAGGACGTAATGGCTTTGGTATACAGCCGACCCGATATCGCTCGTGAACATCTGATGCGAGCTGCCTCGCGCCAGTACGAGGAAGGAGACGTTCAACACTGGTGGCATCCGCCTCAAGGCCGAGGAACTCGTACGCGATTTTCGGATGATTATCTTTGGCTGCCCTTCGTCACATGCCATTACCTGGATACGACTGGTGATCTCCAAGTGCTGGACGAAGAGACAGGATTTCTCACTTCGATGCTGCTCGAGCCCGAAGAGCACGAACGCTACGAATTACCTGCCGCCTCTTCCCGAAAAGGAAGCCTATACGAACACTGCCGGCTTGCCATCGACCGAGGTTTTCGGCTCGGACCACATGGTCTGCCATTGATGGGCTGTGGTGATTGGAACGATGGCATGAATAAGGTGGGCGAACAAGGACAAGGAGAGAGTATTTGGGTCGGGTGGTTTTTGTTAGTGTTGCTCCGGCGATTTATTCCATTAATGGAGGCCCGCGGCGACAGGGAGGCGGCGGCGGACTATCAAGCCAAAGTGGAATCCCTTCGACAGGCCCTCGAAACGCACGGCTGGGACGGTGAATGGTATCGACGAGCGTACTTTGATAATGGAGTTCCGCTAGGTTCGGCCCAGAACGATGAATGCCAGATCGATTCAATTGCTCAAACCTGGGCGGTTATGGCGAATGCCGATCCGGAACGCGTCCGTATGGCTATGCAAGCAGTGCTCGAAAGGTTGGTCAAACCGAAAGATCAGTTGGTGTTGCTGTTCGCGCCGCCGTTCGACAAAACGGAACTC
>JANNPR010000656.1:0-1621 GCA_031400345.1 Planctomycetota bacterium
GTATCCGCAACCGCTACCCAAGGTTCTTATGTGCCTGGGACCGGTATCTGGACAGTTGGATCGCTTGGCAACGGCGCCAGCGGCAAATTGCAATTGGTCGTGAAAGTCGAGTCGCTTTCTCCCGGGGTAAACACGGCACAGGTGCATGCGGCACGGCAAATGGACGTGGACTCGACACCGTCCAACAGCCTGATCGGCGAAGATGATTTAGCTAGCGTTCGGATAACGCCTGTGCCGCCGATTGTTCGTCAAGACACCCACCTACCGCTTTCGAAGAGACAGTTTCTGTCACGATAGCATTGGGTAACTGACCTTGTCGCGACCGTGAGCCACGGCTACTATCCGGCCGCTTGTCGAAAGGCAGGGACGGGGGTTGCGCGCCGTAGCACGCTTCCAACGGACAAGTCAGGAGACCCCGGTGCGGGAATTGGCGATCGTCACATTATTCGGAATGTTGTTGTTACCGGTGTCAGCCGGGTGCAATGGCGCTGCGCAGATGTGGCCGTCGCAGTCGTCGATTTGGCAGCAGCAACAGGGGGCTCCCCAAATGGCGCAAATGCAAGACCTCAACCGTCGCGCCTCTGAGCTGGACGTGAACAATCGCGATTTGCATTCGCAAAATGCCCTAGTGCAGCAGCAGGTGCAACTCTTACGCGACGAATTGGCCTCAGTCAAAAAACAACTAAGCGAGACGGCGTCGCAACTTCAGGTTGCGCAGCTAGCAAATGCCGAGTCGGATCGAAAGATGCAGACCTTGCAAGCCTCCGTGCGGAATCGCGGTGGGGCGATCATCACGGCCAACAACAGCCTCAAACAGTCCGTAGCCACCGCCGACTTGCCTGGCTTGGACGTGCGCCAAGATGGTGACGTGGTTCGGATCGCAATGGCATCCGATCAATTGTTCGCCACCGGGACCGGAACGCTCCTACCTACGGCGACACAGATCCTGGACCGACTTTCCGATGTGATCACTCGGCAATACCCGCGACAACGAATTGGGATCGAGGGTTACACAGATACTTCATCGTCGTACGGCGCGTTTTCGAGCGCTCACCAACTGGCGATGGCGCAATCGAACGCGGTATTCGAACAACTCACCCGCCGCAACCGTGTATCAACAAACCAACTTTATGCCATGAGCCAAGGAGCCAACCATCCTTTGGCCTCCAATGCCACTCCATCTGGTCGAGCTAAGAATCGCCGAGTGGAAATCGTGATCTATCCGGAAACGATCGATCAGAATTAAAGCACTTAAAGTCGGAAACACTGAAGTTCGGCCCCGAGGAGCCTTCCCATGAATATAAACGTCTTCAATTGGATTCGAGAAGGTGTACGTCAGTCTGTATTGGCCGGAGTGACCGACGCATTAGATGATATCGGAACGCCTCCAGACGGGGACGATCTGAAGGGACGCGTTCGCCAATCGTTGGGCCGCCGAACCGAAGAAACAGTGACAGCCAAAGTCGCTGATAATTCGCGACCAAAGCGGTTAGGGCGCACGCTTAAGGACCTGGACTTTCCGGAGGGGAAGTAGTGGAGTTCGGAGGTTAGTGGTTAGTAGGTAGTGGTTAGTGGTTAGTGGTTAGTGGTTAGTGGTTCGTCATTGGACAGAAGGACGAAC
>JANNPR010000362.1:0-5268 GCA_031400345.1 Planctomycetota bacterium
GAAGTGGTGAAGCGCGTCGGCAAGATGTCGAAGCAGAAGCGGAACTACCGAGAACCTCAGGAGATATTTGACCGATACGGAGCAGACTCCCTTCGCTGGTATTTCTTTGCCAATCAGGCTCCTTGGAATTCCATTCTGTACAGCGAACGGGCGATCAAGGATAGTATCCCCGAGTTTCTGCTCCGGCTGTGGAATTGCTACAGTTTTTTCGTAATCTACGCGAACATCGACGGATTTGATCCGAAATCGTTGCTGGCAGAAAAAACTGGGCAGCAGCTGACATCCATCGACTTATCGCAAGGGCAACACTATCGGCCCATCAAGGATCGCAGTGAGCTCGACCGATGGATCCTCAGCGAATTGAATCGCGCCTGCGCTGCGGTCGTGCAACGGATGGATGCATACGACAATTACACAGCTTGCTCGCACATCAATCAGTTCGTCGACGCACTCAGTAACTGGTACGTGCGTCGAAGCCGTGATCGTTTTTGGGGCGAAGATAAGCAATCGATCGAAAAGATAGATGCTTATTGGACGCTCTATGAATGTTTGATCACAACTTGTAAGTTGATTTCACCGTTCACGCCCTTTCTGGCTGAAACGCTTTGGCAAAATCTTGCTGGTCACTTCGGAAACCGCGTTTTGGAAAGCGTTCATTTGTGCGACTATCCCATTGGCGAGAACTCAGTGGTCGATAACCTACTTTCCGAGCGTATGCGATTGCTAAGAGAAATCGCGTCCTGGGGACGAAGTGCCCGCATGGACAATAAGTTGAAAGTACGGCAGCCTTTGTCGAAAGTCGAGGTGATCCTGGCGGACCGGCAACACCAACAGTGGCTGGAGGCTCACGATGGTTTGCTGCGCGAGGAACTGAACGTCAAAGAAATTGGCTACACTGAAAATGCAGCTGCCTACGTGACCTATCTGGTCCAGCCAAATTATAAACGGTTGGGTCCGCGAGTAGGAAGATTAATGCCCGCAGTCAAGCATGCGGTGACTCAAGCCGACGGCTCAGCGATTCTGTCAAGCCTGAGATCGAAAGGCAAGGTAGTGTTCGACGTGGGTGGCGAGCAAGTCGAATTAGATTCAGACGACATCCAGGTTCGACTGCAAGCAAAACCCGGATGGGCGGCTGCACAAGGGGCTGGCTGTGTAGTGGTACTTAACACGGAGCTGACTCCAAGCTTAATCCTCGAAGGATACGCTAAGGACATTGTGCGATCCATTCAAGAGAAGCGTAAAGAACTGAACTGCGGATATACAGATCGCATTGAGGTAGGGATCGTTACGGAGTCCGCCGATTTACAGGCCGCGATCCGTGAATACGAGGAATTCCTAAAAAGTGAAACGCTGACATTACGCCTTGTGTTCGGAGCACTAGCAAATGTGGCCGGCACGGTTCTGGAATTGGGCGATTCGACCATGACGCTCCACGTTCGGGTTTTGTAGCATTCTGACCGAAAGAGCCGAATTGAAGGTGCGCAATCCGCTGAAACCGATGACTTCCATAGCCGTTTTGATTTCTGGTAGCGGAACGACGCTACGAAACCTGATTCAACGGATAGCGGCTGGTCAGTTAGGTGTGACACTTCGATTGGTCATCTCAAGCAACCCGACTGCTCGAGGAATCGAATTCGCCAAAGCGTCCGAGATCCCCTGGCGTATCGTCGAACGTCGCAGCTTCGACAGCTCAGCGTCATTCAGTGCCGCTGTTTTCGATGAATGCCGCTCCGCCGGTATACGGTTGGTCGTCATGGGCGGATTTCTAAAACACCTGCCTATTCCCATCGATTTTGAAAACCGCGTCATGAATATTCATCCGGCACTCATTCCTGCATTTTGCGGAAAGGGAATGTATGGGAATCATGTCCATCAGGCAGTCTTGGACAGCGGCGTCAAGGTAAGTGGGTGTACTGTGCATTTTGTCGACAACGAATACGATCACGGGCCGATCATTTTGCAGCGTACAGTTGATGTACTTGACGTTGATACTGCCGAAACACTGGCAGCTCGCGTGTTCCAGGCTGAATGCGAGGCATACCCGGAAGCAATTCAGCGATTTGCAGATGGAAAACTAACCGTGATTGGCCAGCGAGTCGTGAATGACGACAGGTGATGTGCTAACTCTGGCAGGGTACACTACAGTGGATGGAACCAATGCCCGCTGCGGTGTGGAAAATTCCTCTGGTTGTTTCTGACGAAGTTGTGGCGAGATACGCACAATCGTTGTCAACAGATGAACAATTGCGCGCTCAACGCCTACGAATTTTCTCGGCGCGAAAACGGTTCGTAGTGACTCGTGGAGTGCTTCGCATATTACTTGCCCGAGAACTTGGTTTAACGGACAAGGACATACAGTTTACTTATTCTGTTCATGGAAAACCGGCCGTTATCGGAGACGATCATGATCATTTGCGATTTAGCGTCTCACATTCCGCTAATTGGGCTCTTATCGCCTTAACGCGCGGAGCTGAAATTGGCGTCGATCTGGAGTCAATATCGCCCCTCAAGAATCCAGATCGTTTCGCTCGCACCGCCTTGTCCGATGACGAACGATCGGAATACTTTTGTTTGGATCTGGCGCTGCGCCAGGCATTTCTCTATCGTTGTTGGGTTTGTAAAGAAGCCTACGCCAAATCAACGGGAACAGGAAAAATCTTAGACGCAGCTGAATGGCATGTTGACTTCGCAGACGATTCACAAACTTTTGCGATACGAACGGGTGTTGAATCGCCCACGTCACAATGGGCCGGTTGTTGTTTCGAACCCGAAGTGAACTACGTTGCGGCACTGGTAACGTCTTGCCCCGAAAAGGTTGGTTTGAACTACGCGGTGGTAGCGTTCGACCATGCGGAGCAGCAATGGCCTGAGTAGAGTGCAACTATGGCACACAGAGTATTCTTTGGACTCCGGTGCGAAAAGGCGTCCGAATACGGGAACGGTTACGGATTTTCTCAGTTTGCTGGTGCCGCTCGATTCGGTTCGATGGGACCATATTCGGGGGCCGCTCTATCAAGTTCGTGTGCACCCAAATCGGGGGCGTTGCCAGAGTACTGGTCTGCTAGATTCGGAACTGCTTCACCGGCGTCGATCGCGTCGCTTGTTGTTCGCAGCGCAAGCACTTGGGGCACAAGCGGGCTAGGTTCCAGCGGG
Organism: Planctomycetota bacterium; assembly: GCA_031400345.1. Lineage (GTDB taxonomy): Bacteria > Planctomycetota > Planctomycetia > Pirellulales > Pirellulaceae > JANNPR01. Next base: position 3,154 of record JANNPR010000362.1, read on the forward strand.
AATTCGCCCGTCTCGAACAGAGAGTCCATCATGACTCGGCGGCCGTGTTTTTCGATTCCAACGGCCTGAGAAAAACTTTCCAGACTTTCAAATCGCTTTTCGCCATTGTTCCAAGTGAACGGAGTCGCCACATCTCCCCAGTCGATTCCGTCGTAGTCGATATCAGTCGCCCACGTGGGCTCATAATTGTTAGATAAACAGTATTTAGGCTGCCGACAATCAAGTGCCATCCACGTAGAAGCATCCTCAGTCTTCTTACCGGCGGAGATATACAGGTTGTTCCGAGCAAACGAACTTAGTAGGTGGTGCATTCGGTCGCCGAAGGGACTCCAACCGACGAACGTATTATTAACCAGCACGAATCGATCTTGAACACGAAACTTAAACAACTGATCGGCCCCGCAAACCTGATTGCGGACGAAATACCACGGACCGCAGTACATCGGCTGGAATGTCACCGCGTAACCGCCTAAATTCGTCATGCGGTTTTCCCAAATGCGAATATTAGCGTAACCATAATCGGGCTTGATTGCGTCTTTAGATAAATCTACTAAGTCATTTCCGAAAATATCGCAGTTGCTCTTCGGGTAGGTGATTCCGTCAGCGGTGTGCGAAATTCGGTTGTGAGCCACGGTGTGTCCGCTCGATTTTCCCAAATCGATCCCTTCACCAATTTCAGAGAGGGTCCCGGACTCGCCCCCGCCTTCGATGGTGTTGTCATTGATGTACCAATTCGCGCTGGCCGAGTTGAGCATGATCGAAAATGGGAAACCCACGAATACATTGCGGCGCACCACCACGTCTACCGTCTTTCCAATTGCTTGAAGGCCGCAGCGAGATTGAGCACGTTCTAAGAAGAATCCTTCTATCCAAACGTGGCTACCAGCGATTTCGATGGAAACGAAACTGACGTCTCCTTCGTCGGCCGCTTGCCAAACGATGTAATCGTCTGGCGTTCCTGACTTGTCGAAACGAAATCGGCCATATCGGCCGGCTCGAAGCAAAAAGATATCTCCGGGCTTAGCCGATTTTTGCGCATCCTCTAATCCCCTGAAGGGCTTGTCTTCGGTGCCTTCTCCTTTCCCCTTGCCCGGCGTTACGTGCAAAATTCGCCGCTCCTTCGGCATTTGCGGCAGCGTTCGTGTTGGGACCACTAACGTTTTTGTTTCGGTGCCTCCATCTGGGTCGGTCAAATCCAGCTTGACCTCATACCTTTGAGCCGGTTCAAGGAAAAAAACACTACCGGCGAGCATGTTATAGTTGCGGTTGGCTTGTGTTCCTGCGTACCAGCCTCGAAAATCGACGCGTAATAAGTCCATGGCACGCTTCCATTCCGAAGTCCCTTGACGACGAAAGGAGACTTGACATGACGCATCGTGGTCGGCATCCCCCTCTATATCCCACTCGAGACCCATCGAATGTGGGGTGACGGTTTGGCGCAATTCCAAGGGCCGCGTGGTATCTTCAGCAGCGCTGAGCGCATTGCCCGTCCAGACTAGAAACCAGGTGGCAACCAACGAGCGAAACATATTAGCGCCCTTTCGAGAGATCGGCAGAGGAAGATGCAACTTCTCTGACTTGGGTGTTACAATGCTTTGCAGTATTCATGCCGCCAAGCGCCGACGCAAACGTTAAAGATCTTTATTAATCCCTTTGTGTATCGTACCCTTTATCGGCATCCGCCATTGGGTCGCAACCATGAACTCACCGACAAAATTCACACCTTCCTCGTCGATCGCGATTTTTACGAATCCGGTTCGGACGAACTCGCCGCATGGTTCGAAAATGGGATTCATATTCGTTTTCATCCTGGCGCTGACCTCGTGCACATCGCCGGCATTGTTCGCGCAAGCTGTTTCCGGCATTAAGACGTTCCGAATTATACCTCGAACGGATGCCGAATTAGAGCTTGCCCACCATCGTAGCCGTAGCAACGGTTGCGAGCACATTGGCCCCTCTGAGCCGGTCGAATTGACATCGTTTACCCCCTATCTAAGTCCGCTGGACGGTACACAGTCTGGCAAAGTACCGGATCCCAGTACGCGCCGCGCCATATTTACCGTTGGGCTGGATATGCTGAAAGAGGACCACGCACATCTACCGCAACTAAGTCGC
>JANNPR010000667.1:0-2010 GCA_031400345.1 Planctomycetota bacterium
AGCCGTTAATAAGATTAGAAAAAGTTTTATCTGGACGTTCATTTGCAATTAGCTCGACGGTTCAATCTCAGGCGGCACAACGACCGCAATCACCGGAGGTTTGTATTCCCTGTTGGCCACCTGGTTTACCGTGGTGGTGTCACAATAAGTCCCCTGTACGAGAACGAATATGGCCGTCTCAAACTCGACGGTCTTCCAGGAAAGCCGGATGCCAATTTACTTGGACGACTTCACCAACGTTCCGCGCAGTTCTATGTCATCCCAGTCACTCGTGTCGTCGAAGGTTCCAATTCCAATGCCGCCGTGCGCGAAAGTTTTATCTCTAGCCGTCATCACTGGATTCTTCATGTCGTCAAAAAAAACGTCAATGGAACCGTCGATCGTCTTGCGCACTACGCGTACGTGATGCCATTTTTCGTCCCAATTGGTACCGTCTGTCGACTTGATCGAGATCTTTGTGCGTGGCTTTTCATTAACAATGAATATCTGATTTGCGTGGTCGTCGGCCTGCTTTCCGAAGTGGACATAGTAAAAGTGTGACGGATCTTGATAGCCAAACACCACACACGCGTCTCGGTGTCCATAGTCCGGATGAGTGCTCAGCACTTTCACATCTAAGACGAAATCTCCCACCGCGACGTCTTTGAGCAGCGAAATATTAAATGGGCTGCGATGCGGCGGCTGATACTTACTTTGCTTTTCAAACTGACTGTACACGTGCCCATCGCCGTGAGGCTTCACCTTCCACGCGTTCGGGTCGGTGGGTTTCCAACGGTCCGCCCCCTTCTCGAAGTCGTCGCGAAAAACCAAAGGCAGTTTGACTTCGTCGTTTGCTTTCGCCGTCAAAACCAAAAACGCCGTCAGGCACACAAGAATCGACGTAGATCGAAGCACTTCCGTCCTCCTTTAACAAAATGGCAAGGTTTTCCGCGCACCGAATTTACCGGCTCGGGTAGCACAACGCAAACTCACGAACTTCATGCGTATTATCCCTGTTAACAGTGCTTAACCCCTCTTGGAGCGACGACTTTGAGCTTGGCGCGGGTTCATTTCTTGACCACGGATAAGAGAGAAGGAGAAATCACAGCAACGTTAGTCTAGGTAGTTATGGCAAAGTTTTCCGATCATTCCGAAAAGTCTCAAAGTAACGGTCGTATCGATTCGATGAATTCTTCCGATGCATGACCGGTCAGTCACCTTGTCGCCTGGGCATCCGCCAATCACATCGAACAGCAATTCGCTAGAGCTTTGTCGGAGGAGCAGATTCATGACATTTCGCTTTCACGCGATTTTATTCGCGACTCTTATCGCCTTGCCGGTACCGGAGCTGTTGGCACAGACCAGACAAGTCAGCGTGCGAGGCCCGGGACGAATTAGCACCATTTCTAGATCGATGGGGCAACCGGCCGAGATGTTGTCATCGGGCCACGAGGGCTGTGGTTGCCAGTCAGGCGGCTGCGGCGGCGAGTCCTCGTGTGGCGGGTGCGGCGTCAGTAGCTGTCTACCATGTTGTTGTCTTTTTCAAAGGCTTGCAGCGCGCATTAGTAATACCTTGAATTGTCTATTTCCCTGCGATCCGTGTGGAAACGCTTGTGCACCTCGGTCACACGGTTGCTGTTTTCCTGGGTTAATTTCCAACCGCTTTCGCCGGGACGGTTGTTCGAATCAGCTTAACGGTATGGGCTGTTCTGGTTGCTCAGGATGCTCGGGATGTGGAAGCACGAGTGGGGGCATGAACTGGGATCCTTCGGCCAGCGACCCATTCATGGACGACGCGGAAGTTCCTCACAATGTGATCGCACCTCCCGTTCCACCGAAGGACGCACGTTTACAGAGACTGCCGAACTCACCGAAAGTGGCAGTCCGAACCTCGACAACAAGGGCCGTTGCCGTGTCGACCAGTAAGAGCAAAGCGCCACGTCAATTGGTGGGTCAGCAGGCCGCAAAGCCGATGGTAGTGAAGAAGGGTTCTAAAACTGCATATGCCGGGAAGACAACCTCGATTTTGAA
>JANNPR010000691.1:0-7249 GCA_031400345.1 Planctomycetota bacterium
GAATCGCTTCCCGCAGCGTGAGCTGAACGGGCAACGCTTAGGGTACCGGCCACGGCCCCGCCGGCGACCATCAACGACGAACGCTTGATAAAATCGCGGCGTGATGATGTCGCCGGATCAGGACTTTGCGATGATGGATTGTTCATGAACCGTAACTCCTGGCTATGTTCAGTTTTCCGGGGGGCTAAATTGTGGTGGAAATGCTAAGAGCAGCATAACCGCTGCCGCGCTGGCTCGCAAACGGCTATTAGCGCCATTCGGGCCGGAAAGTGAATGGATGGAATGCAAAATGCAAAGTGAAAAGTGCAAATTGAGAACGTACTGGCCCCATGCGCCTTGACGACTCTTCATTTTCACTTTGCATTTTGCATTTTTCACTTTGCATTTCCCATTCCCCTTTTACACCTCCTGCCAGCTGCCGCTTTGAGCGCTAGAAAGCACCGCGTCACAAACCTTTTGCGTTTCTAGAGCGTCGCGAAATGTGGGACCGGCGGGAACACCGCTGGATAGACTCTCGATAAAGTCCGCAACGTGATGCACAAAGCTATGTTCGTACCCGATTTGCAGACCAGGCACCCACCACTTGTCCATGTAGGGGTGATCGCCATCGGTAACGTGAATTGACCGCCAACCGCGCAGCTGCCCCTCGTCCCGATGGTCAAAATATTCCAGCCGATGCAAGTCGTGTAAGTCCCACTTGATCGACGCCTTTTCACCGTTGATCTCGAATGTATACAAGGCCTTGTGACCTCGGGCGTATCGAGTGGATTCGAATGTTGCTAACGAGCCATTCTTAAAGCGAGCCAGAAATGCACAGGCATCATCGATACCAACTTTCTCAATCTTGCCCGTGAGAGTGTGCGTGCGTTCCTTGATAAAAGTCTCTGTCATCGCGGTAACTGTCGAGATGTTACCATTCAGCCAGATGGCGGTATCAATACAGTGAGCAAGCAAATCGCCCGTGACGCCACTTCCTGCCGCCGATGCATCCAATCGCCACAAGCCGGCACCGCCTTGAGGCAACTCCGCGGAAATCGTCCAGTCCTGCAGGAAGACGGCACGGTAATGAAAAATCTTGCCCAGCCGCCCTTCGTCGATCAGACGTTTGGCAAGTGTCACAGCAGGAACACGGCGGTAGTTGTACCAGACGATATTGGGGACCCCTGCCTTCTCCACGGCTCGGCACATCTCTTCGCCTTCGGCCGTGTTCATGGACAGTGGCTTCTCGCACAAAATCATTTTCCCGGCCGCAGCGGCTGCCAAAGCAATTTCTTTGTGCAAGTTATTGGGAGTGCAAATGTCGACTGCGTCGATATCCTTGCGTTGCACCAACTTTCGCCAATCGGTTTCGATGGATTCGTAACCCCACCGTTCCGCAAACGCTTTCGCTTTCTCGTTATCGCGAGCGCAGACTGCCTTGAGAACCGGGTGGTGCTTGAGATCGAAGAAGTTATTTACCCTGCGGTACGCATTCGAATGAGCTCGGCCCATGAAGCCGTAGCCAATCATGCCGATATTCAAAGGTTTAGGCATTTGCATCTCTCCTGCGAGAATGTCGGTTCGTGTTCACGTTTCAGAATCCGTAGGACGGGCACTATTGCCGTCCTACCTCGGGAACTGGACGGGCAGGAGTGCCCATCCTACGAACGACCCACCATTTTAAAATACAGAGGACCCACTGCCATCCACACTACTCCGACCAACCGTGTTCGTTACGTACCGCAATCATGGCGCCTAAGATGTCATTCCAAGTTTGCGACTTCATCATGACGTCGTTAGGAAACATGCAGCCGTCCCAGCAAATGTGTTTGAACTTGCGAGTCACATTGCCGTAAGAATCTCGCATCCAGAAGCCAGCTCTTTTGGTAACATTGAGTTTGCCATTGGGATCGTTTGGCAAGCAATGCCGACCGGTTTTATCGTGCGATCCCGAGCCCTTCACGGTGGCGTCATTCTGAGCAATATGAAAGTCGGTCGTCCACGGGCGAAGCGCATCCGTAAGCTGACGATAGGCAGCATCGAACGCCCGTTCGTCGGTCCATTGAAAACCCGTAGGTGCAATACAGTCTTCCGGAGCGTTGTATCCCATCATGTACAACAACGTGTGCGCCATGTCGGCCTGGAAGCCCAGGGTGCCCGGACGGTCCGTCAACTCCAGCAACTGCAGCATCCGCTTCCAGCTATGCATTCCGCCCCAGCAAATCTCCCCTTCGGCAGCCAGACGTTCTCCGTAATCTGCCGCGACGTCACAAGCTTGCCGAAAAGTTTGTGCGATTTTCATTTGGTTGGAGTCCGGATCCTTTAGCCAATCGCCCGGACCGCTCGCGGAGTCGATACGTACCACGCCGTAGGGCCGAACGCCAAGCTCTCGAAGTTTCTTGGCGATGCGACAGCCTTTGCGGACCTGCTCAACGAACTGCTTTCTTTCGGACTCATTGCCCATTGCGGAACCACCGCCCGTCGGCGGCCAGACGGGTGCCACCACCGATCCGATGGTCAGATTACGTTTCTTGACTTTGTCGGCCAGCTTCTTCAGATCATCGTCGCTCGCATCAATGCTGACATGTGGGTCGAACAGGAATAGATCCACTCCGTCGAACTTGACGCCCTTAACCTCTGCCTTGGCTGTTAGGTCGAGCATCGTGTCGAGTTCGATGAACGGTTCAGAGTCCGGGGAGCCCTTGCCGACTACCCCGGGCCAGGCTGCATTGTGTAGCTTCGGAAAAGTATTACTTTGTGGCATGGTTGGTCCCCTTAATTCGACTTTTGGTGATCGCCCACAGCCGGCAATTTAGCGTGAACGTCCGGACCGAAATACCGTAGGCCTACGAGCGGCTCACTACCGGTATTTTCGACGACAACTCCACGAGTAGCCGCTTCGTGAGTGATGAATACTTCGTCCTCTGTCTCCTGTCCAAAGCGGATCATGGCCGGAGTTTGCAGGTTCAGCCGACCCATTCGGCCTTTCCCTTGCACGGTGATCCAGCCACTGGCTCCCGGGTCCTTGATGGTGCACCTGGCACCTGGTTCCACGGTCAATTCCTTGGCACTGAACAATTGCTGGCCATCCACCAGTCCGTAGACGATCCAGCGATCAAACCAACCGGTCCCCTGATCGGCGATCATTGGCTCCAGATAATTGTTATCCATAAAGTTAGGGTCGACATTTTTTTCCCAATCGAGCTGTTCAATGATGAAGTCGAGATCCTTGTGTTTGTCGCTCGGCACATCCTTGACCAGTAGTGACCAGGGAACATATCGGCCTTCGACGATATTCTGAAACATGCCAAACACGTCGCTTCCCCATTGCGGCTCATAGGTGCATAACGATCCTGGTGCATGCAATACTCCCGGCGGAATGAGCCAGCCGCTGCCGCGCTTCAACCGATACGCCTTCGAGAGATACAAGATCCCATTGTCACCCTTGTCCCAATTTTCCAGACACTTACGAACGTGAGCCTTGGTGGTGCCAGGTTCGAGCCCCATGAACGTGTACGGAAAATTGTTGTCGCAATTATTGTACTGCGGAGGGAAGTAGTAACTTTCCGGTTTGCCCTCCTGGTGGGTGAGCTTGGCGTGCTCGAACGTTTGATGCATGTGGTGAGGGATGGGACCCATGTTGTCGAAGAACTTGGAATACACAGGCCATCGTTTGTATTTGTTCCACAGCTCTTTTCCGATGGCGCGCTCCCCGGCCTCGGCAACTGCGTCCTTTAGCAGAAAATGGTTCCCTTCAAATGAACAGAAGCTTTGGCCTTCGTGCCACACTCGACCTTCATTAGCGGCATCGGTGGCACTGGCGAACCAACGTTCGTCAATGCCTCCGCGATTTGCGCCGTACGAGTAATAATCGTCCGGGTGCAGCTTGATGCGTTTGCCCGGGTGAAGGAAGCTGCGGGGGACCCAAGTGGGAGTCAGGCGCAGAAGGCCTTGGCCGGCATCCATTGCGCTATCTAAAACCTTCTTGATATTGTCACCCTTGAGGACATTGGGAGAGGTAGGCATGGTATCTCCAACGAAAATTAGTAATGCGCCGAGAACCAACGACGCCCTGGAATTTCTTCCGATAATTGCAGGCTAAATACGAAGCGTCGTTGTATTCGCTTTGTCGCAGGCTGACAAGCAGTCGGCAGTGAACAGTGAACATTGACGAGCGGATAGATTTTCGAGTGACAAACCGCATCGCGTCAGCGGCATCACAACCAGCGAGGGATTCAGTCTTTACTGCCGACTGCCGACTGCCGACTGCCCACTTCCCACCGAACTCACGTCCCACAGCTTGATCGTTCGATCAAAACTTGCGGAAGCGAGTGTTCGACTGTCCGGTGAAAACGCCACGCTATAAATCGTGTTGGAGTGCCCGCTAATCGTCCTTTGATGGGATCCAATTCCCGCGTGCCACAGACGAACCGTGGCGTCCGCGCTACCCGAGGCAAGTGAAGTACCGTTCGGCGAGTAGGCCAAACACTTTACCAGTTGGCTGTGTCCTTCGATGGTAGTTATAAGCTCCAGGTTAGATACTTTCCAAAGTCGGATTGCTTGGTCGCTTCCTCCCGAAGCAAGAACTTGCCCGTCCGGCGAAAAGGTGACACATTGAACGGGCCCAGAATGTCCTTTCAAACTGGCTTTCTGCTGACCAGATTGGAGATCCCAGAGCAAAAGCGCGTTGTCATTGCCACACGATGCCAGCAGTCGACCGTCGGGTGAGAAAGTAACTCCGTAGACCGCATCGGAATGTCCTTTAAGGATGCTTCGTGGGTTGCTTCCTTCGACATTCCAAATCCGAACTTCATTGTCGTAGCCGCCTGATGCCAGCATTTTTCCGTCAGCGGATGCGGACATGCATTCGACATAGTTCTGATGTCCGGCCAACGTGGCTTGCAGCGTGCCAGACTGGACATCCCAAATCTTAAGCGTACGATCCAAGCTGGCAGAGAATAACTTGCGCCCGTCCGGTGAATAAGCCAGGCCGCAAACACCGTCTCCGTGGCCCAGCAGTTGCGATTTCTCCGACCCTGATGGCACGTTCCATAACTTGATTGTGTTATCTAAGCTGGCTGAAGCGAGCGTCTTTCCGTCGGGAGAAAAGACGGCAGAATAGACGGCATTGGAGTGCCGCAAAGTCATCAGAGGGTTGGCTGGTTCCATGGTTTAACCCTGAGCCGAAGGCGACTGTCTAATAACGCTTCACAGTTCTATCCGACGACATTCCCACAACATTTCCACAACATTGTAACACGTCCCGGGGGCCACGGTGTGTCTGATTTGGATCGTGGATATTACACGACGGAAGCCGTCGCCTTCGGCTCGGGGTTAAAAGTAAACGAGGGTTAACGATCTAATCGGCTGCCCTGGTTCACGGGGCCGATGGTGGCCGTTAAAATCACAAGGTCTTTATCGATGCCTCGTAAGAAAGAGCGGCTATGATTTTGTCCGGTGAGGAAATCCGCAACAACCTGGGCACGAATATTCATATCGACCCCTACGACGATGCGCAGATCAACCCCAACAGTTATAACCTAACGCTGCATCACGAGCTGCTAACGTACGAAGAAGTCGTGCTGGACATGCGCCAGCCGAATCGTGTGCGGCGAATGGTTATTCCAGAAAGCGGCCTGGTCCTTAATCCTCATCAGCTCTATTTGGGTCGCACCGTCGAACGTACGGAAACACATAACCTCGTACCCATGATTGAGGGACGATCATCCATTGGCAGACTCGGTCTGTTTGTGCACGTGACCGCCGGAATCGGTGATGTCGGCTTCATCGGCTTTTGGACTTTGGAAATGTTCGCCGTGCAGCCGGTAAAGATCTATCCCGGCGTTGCGATCTGCCAGATACTTTACCACCAGATCGCCGGTCCGATTCGCGAATACCGCAGCGACAAATATCAGAACAATGACGACATCCAGCCCAGCCTGCTTTTTAAGGAACTCAATCCCACTGCTGAACGAAACGACCCGCAGCTGAGTTTCGAGTTCTTGCGCCGCGAACATGCGCGCCGCTGATTCTGCAATTGTGCCACACTATTTGATCAACCGTATGACTCGAAACTCGCCGGATGATCCTGCGGCACAGTCATGGTTGAACTCGTCGACAAAATCGACGAGATAACCTTTTGCGATGGCCTTGGGAGGAAATGACGCGGAGTGGAAGCGACCCGGATCCCCAATCCAACATTCGCCGTTTGGGGCCAGCATTTGGTCAATTACCTGTAGTATCGAGTCGTGATTCTTCCAATCGTAGAGGATGTCGCAGCCCAAAATGATCGGAAACTTTCTGGGCAAAGGGCAATTCCAATCCAGAACTAAGCCCTGCGCATTTTGGAATCCGTTGCGGTGGGCATTTTCAACCGCTAATGAAACAGCGATCTCGGAATAATCACTGAACGTGACATCCAGACCCTGTGCTAAGGCGGCCAACCCAACAATGCCAACGCCCGCACCGATCTCTAAAGCTTGATCGCCGGATTGCCACTTGCGGCGCAAGATCCATCGAGACATCGCGGGTGCTGCTTGCCAGACAGTAGCCCAATATGGCTCAATGCCATCCAAAGGCTCGCCGGAAATTGGATCCAAAAGTATCAGAAACTCATCGGGTTTGGCTGGCTTGATCACTCGGAATACCCGATCCTCAATCCTGATTTCCTCTTCAGTCCAGCCGCCGGGAATTTCATGATTTGTGATGGTTGACATCTAGAATTCCATTGCTGGGCGGCACGTCCTGAACTCGTGAGGGACTTGCTGGACCCCACTACTCCCTTCGCCTGCTCATCGCACGCGAATCCCCAGGCCGTGCCACCCTGGGTTGCGCAGTTTCGTCATGTCAATAGGATTTTCGTTTATCCTATTTGTGTTCCTCGACAGAATAGAATTGCGACAGCGTTGTGCTTGCAAACGGGCTCAGCATTCCTGTATCCGGGGCGAAGCCCCAGCAGATCATCCAGCCCAGGCCAAGTCGCGGTCTCAGCCGCGACGCCGGCCTGGGTAACCAACACACATCCCCTCATCGGCCGAGCAACGAGCGTGTTAATCAATCGGCGGTCAAACGAGGCCGAAATAGTCCGCGGCTTCGTTTGGGGGAGGGCTGCGGACACGCCGGTTACACGAAAGGTGGACCCACCAATGGCGCATTCATTCCCATACATAGCGTTCATCGATTTCAATTTCATGTTTTGCGCATTCCATGCGAAATTCGTCCTGAAACGACATCTGCGCATGGTGTTCCGGTTGTCGTTTAATGTACTCGA
>JANNPR010000692.1:0-3704 GCA_031400345.1 Planctomycetota bacterium
GTATCGGCTAATAAGCGGATTTTCGTATTCGTCGTATGGCATGACAATTCAGCTGGCTATGAGTCGATGTCGTAATAATTGTGATCGTAGCAAAATGCAGATCGACCGGTCATTCAAACTTCCGACTATCGATTAATCTCACTCGCAACGCCAATGACTCATTATGCAAACCGGAGTGATCGTGGTCGAGTGCAGCGTCTTGTCAGGACGAGCCTCGCTGAACGACGTTCGATTCCCACCAATCGCGTAGCGCCGGGTTGATTTTTTCCCAACCGAGACCGTGGTACGATGGTTTTCGCATTTCAATGGCTACTAGGACGATGGTTGCGCCCAACATAAGCAACGTGCAAACGCCCCCACCTAGCCGTTGGAACAAGACTGATGAAGCCGAGAGTGCCAGAAACATCGCCGCCCAAATCAGCTCAGACGTTCTGGAGATACGGAACACATTGCAAAAGAGAAAGAAGTGCGTGACGACGAACGCGATCGCAAAGCTGAGCCAGGAAATAAAGGGCGCTATAAGGATCACCGCGACGGTTCCAATGACGAGGACAAACACATCGCCGCTGGACATCCGTGTTCCGGGCTCAAATTTGGGTTGAGCTGATTCCATAGAGGCCTATCAAGCAGTCATACTGGCGGCAGCGATCGTGTCGAGCCCGACAATTTGAGCACGATCACCGGCCTCGCGAACCAGGCGACAGATCAGCTTGATCGTCTGAAATTCTGGATCTTCGACGGTCATGCAGGATGGATGGGCCAACAAGTCAAAGACCGCGTTGTGGTCGATGGCCCAGCGAACGCCGGCTTCAACGGCCCGTAAGAACCATGGAAGTTTCCAGTAGTTCGTTCTGAAAGCACCGATGTCGCTAATAGGGCTCATAGGCACTTCGATCAAGCCGCTAGGATACGTGAAGGGCTGAGCGGCGGCTTGGGCGCGAACGATGTCGGCAATGATATGGTCGGTAGGTTCTTCTCTCGGTTTGCCGGTGAGATGCGCTGGGTACTTTGAACTGACCCAGCTAAAGCCGCTTTCCAAGAGTAAGTGTTGCAAATCGACGCGATCGTTCAATCCGTTCTGAAAGCCTCCCGGTGTACGAAAACCGTTCACCTTGATTCCCGCGCGTTGTTGCAGTGCGGCGCTGGTCCAAGCGATGTTTTGGCGAATGACATCGTGAACTTCCCGACCTTCGATCAACCATGGAGCTCGTTGGAATCGGAACTGCAACTCTTGAGTCGTTTTCGCCAAAAGGTAAATGTGGTCATAGGTGTGGTTGCCAATGGGATGTCCAGCCGAAGCGATTTCCTTGAGCCAGTCGACATTCGGTTGTTCGAGCACGCGGCCAACGCAAAAAAAGTGTATTTTGCCTCCGTTTTCCTGAGCGACCCGTGCTGCTTCCACGGCATAGCGCTTGGTGGCTTCGTCCAAATTTCCTTTCTCGTAGTCCCATTCCATGAGTCCCCGGCGGGGATACTCGCGACTCATTTCCAGGTCGAGAGTAATTGCGATGAGAGCCTTCTTACTCGACTGGGTTTGCGCTGGAGCGATGCGACCGGTCACTAATGCCGAGCCGATGCTGGCGGCGAGAAATACGCGTCGCGAGTGGTTTCCGTCGATAGCTTGCATTTGGTTTTTCGAGTCAGTCAGCTCGGAAGGTGCATCGCGACTATTAGTCGTGTTCCCCAACGATCATCTCATTTTTGTTTTGCCGGAAGGAAAAGGTACGCAAGTCAAGCGGATGGAGAGGGATTCGAACCCCCGGTACCCGTAAGGGTACAGCAGTTTTCAAGACTGCCGCCTTAGACCACTCGGCCATCCATCCGGTACGGTAATTACCGCGTTTTCTATTCTTGCTCGCTGCTGGCGTTTTGTTAATTGACACCCGCTACGCTAATCGCGTCAAAAGTGACACCACACGATCATTACTCGCGGGCGTCATGGCACCACCTAACCCTGTTAAAGCGAGGTGATGATGTGAGACAGTCTAGCCAATCTGGCAAGAGTCGCAAAGCGACCGATTCCAAGGCTAAGAAGCCTCGGCCCGACTTTCCCTTGTATCCACAACAAAATGGATTATGGGTAAAAAAGGTTCGTGGGAAGCGTGAATATTTCGGCACTGTGAAAGCGGAGCTGGCCGCAAATCGCTCAAGCTGGCGCTTCAGGCTTCAATGCGGCGACGAATGATGCGGGTTAGTGGTGTGTCCATTCCCCGTCGGCGTGCCACTTCTGCTCGGAATGAGACGGGCGCGGCACTACGAGACAGGCTTCCATCGTTCCGAGCAGTGTGAATCCCGCCGTTTCATGGCGTCGGATCCTGAGGCAGTTGTTTGATTCGAGAGGCGGCTGAAAGCAAGAGATCGAATCATCAAACGACCATGAACGATCCCAACCTTTCATCCTTTATTTGGTCCGTCGTGATTTATTGCGGGGCGATTACAAGCAATCGGAATACGGCAAAGTCATTTTGCCATTTACGGTGCTGCGGCGGCTGGACTGTGTACTGGAGTCGACCAAGTCCGCTGTGCTGACAGAGTTGGAGAAGCGACAAAAGGCAAAGCTCAACCCGGAACCTTTTCTCCTACGGAAGTCCGGACAATTCTTTTACAACACCTCGCCCTTGGACATGAAAAGGTTGATGGGCGATCAGGACCACTTCAAGGAAAATCTGTTCGCCTACATTCAGGCATTTTCGCCTGCGGTGAGAGATATCTTTGTGTCCTTTGACTTCCACACTCAGATCGAGCGTCTGGCGAAATCACGATGGTTGTATCTAGTCACTGAGAAGTTCGCCAACATCGACCTTCATCCGGAAACAGTGAGCAATGTTCAGATGGGGGCTAACTCTCACCACTGGTGAGACAATTGCCCTGGACCCACAATCTGATCATTCCGGGGCAAAGCAAACGCCCAGAAGAGCGAGAGTTTTACCTACGATTGTCTATCCGAGAGGAATGGAGCAAGCGGGAGCTTGAACGCCAGCTCAAAACGGCTCTTTTCGAACGCACCGTCCTCAGTCCGCCAAAAGTCTCCCCACTGGTGACACAAATTCATCCCCAAGCACTGAACGTCTTCAAAGACGCCTATATGGCCGAATTCCCCGTGCAGGTCGGCGGACGGGACTTCGCACTGGATCTGCTGTTTTTTCACCGGGGGCTGAACTGCCTGGTTGCCATCGAACTGAAGGTCGAACGCTTTGAACCGGAGTGTACCTCGGCAAGCTGATCTTCTATCTGGAAGCCCTTGATCGGGACGTTAAGAAAGCTCGTGAGCAACCGGCAATCGGCGTGCTGTTATGTGCCAGCAAAGACACCGAGGTTGTGGAATACGCACTCAGCCGCACGCTCTCACCAGAGCTGATTACGGCGTATCAGACTCAGTTGCGGGACGAAAAACTGCTGCAAGCCAAGCTTCACGAGTTCTACCTTCAGAACGCGCCCGATGAGGGTGGCGCATGAACCGCTCTCTACCCTCCAAGCGCCACCCACCACGCGATCTGGCCGAGATCGATGCCGAATTGAAGATGATCTCAGCCCGGAGGGCGGCATGTAATAGCCAGGGGTGTCAACCCTCGTTGTTACCCATAAGTCCACGCGACATTGTGCAACTAGGCGGATTCGGCAATTATGCGGAATGAGTAAGTTGGTGTAGAAAGGCGAAACCAGTCAAGGATGACACAAATGCTAGCTCCATGGGCGAGAGAGGA
>JANNPR010001012.1:0-1854 GCA_031400345.1 Planctomycetota bacterium
CAAGGTGGCGACTCCTCGCTCCACTTTGTGCAACCAGCGTACATCGAAATTCACAATTTGATCTTCGAGGGGTCACTCGGCAATGGTGTCAACATTGATGATGGTGGATCGAACGAAAGCACAGCACATCATGTTGTTCTAAAAGGATTGATTCTTCGAGGCATCGGATCGGATGGAAATCATGATGGGATCAAGTTGTCCGGCGTCGACAATTTCGTGATAGAGTCTTGCACAATTTACCGTTGGGGTGCCAACGGTTCAGCGATCGATATGGTCGGCTGTCACACGGGGCAGGTGATTGGTTGCAGCTTTCGTCATAGCAGCGCAAACGCCGCCAACGGAGTTCAGACAAAGGGTGGGAGCCGCGATATCACGATCAAACGTTGTCGATTCGAAAACGCTGGAGGGAGGTCCGTCAATATCGGCGGGAGCACGGGACAGGACTACTTTCGTCCGAGGGCGGCGCCTTATGAAGCCAAAGATATCACGGTCGAAGATTGTACCTTCGTGGGCTCGCAGGCTCCGATCTGCTTTGTAGGCGTCGACGGAGCGGTCGTACGACACAACACGATATATCGACCGGGGCGGTACGTCATTCAGATTCTCCAGGAGAGCCGGGAGGCTCAGTTTGTGCCGTGTCGCAACGGACAGTTTAGTCACAATATCATTGCGTTTCGCTCGGGCGAAATACGAGGCGCTGTAAATGTCGGACCGGGGACCGCTCCTGAATCGTTTGGATTTACGAAGAACCATTGGTACTGTTTGGACCGGCCTGCGAACAGCAATCGCTTGTCGCTGCCAGTCGTCGAGTCGAGCGCGACATATGGCATCGATCCACAATTCATCGACGCCGACAACGGCGATGTCCGCCTGCAATCGACGAGTCTCGTGCACGACGCGGGTGCGCGGACGCGATAGAGCTTTTTAAACAGAGTCAAGTCGGTCGAAGGAACGTGAACGCCGATCCCCGCTAATCAACCCGCCGTTTCAACTTTAATTAGCGGTGTTCAATGTTCCCGCGTCGTCCTTTTTGCCTCGGGTACGAAAATTCGTCCGAATCCGTGAACGGTTACAATTGGTCTCAGTCACATCCCTCTGCGCCACGCCAGCGGCGCCACGCCCTTCGACGCTCGTTCCTCGCGTCCCAGAGCGTGCCACCCATTAATCTCAGAGAGTGCCACCTCGGTATCGTCGGACGCGGACATCGTTTTTCTGAATAGCACCCGATGTGCTGCGTCCGTCGACGATCAGCTTTGCCGATAGTGCCCGCAGCTCAACGACTAGAATGGGATCCTCGGCCGCCACGTTCCTTGTCTCGCCCAGGTCGGTCTCTAGGTTGTAAAGTTGCACTTCCGTTTCGGCTGCCGCATCTGGAGCCAACACCAGTTTCCACGGTCCCTTTCGAATACTTGGCACTCCATTACAGGCGGTATTGACGGCATGAGCACGGATCGGTTTATCGTCCCCCTGCAACAGCGGCAGCAGGCTGAAGCTGTCTTCCCCGGCGTTGTCTGGCAATGTCACGCCCCAGATTTGGGATAGCGTAGCCATGAGATCGGCTTGATGCGCATACTGGCCGCAGAGAGTATGGGCTTTGACCACACCCGGCCAGCGCACGATGAACGGCACTCGATGTCCGCCTTCAAACACCGAGGCTTTGTAGTCCCGTAGCGGGCCGCTAGGAAAATGGCCTTTCGCTTCCATCTCCTTGACGCCGATGTACGACGCGCAGCCGTTGTCGCTGGTAAGCAGTACGAGAGTGTTGTCCGCTGTGCCGCTGGACTTCAGCGCCTCTAGGACGCGCCCGATTGCATCGTCCGTTTGCATCACAAAATCGGCGTAGTCGCCGAGCAC
>JANNPR010000788.1:0-3152 GCA_031400345.1 Planctomycetota bacterium
TCCAAGACGATTTGGGCCTGGGAAACAATGAAACGCTGCTGCACATTCCGTTGGGAATGGGTTGCAAATACTATTTTCGGAACTGGCTGGCAGTGAGATTCACGATGGCCGATAACATATCCGTCGCGGCTGGAGAACTGAAGTCATTACATCAATTGTCGATCACGGGCGACGTTGAAGTGCATTTCGGGGGGCGCCGGACAAGTTATTTCCCATGGAATTCCAATCTCCATTTGTGGTAGGTCGAGCCTACCGGCCAACGCAACCGTTTACGCATTCGGAAAGTATGCTGAGTGGCGGCGATTCCAAGGAGCAGGTTCGTTCTATTTGATCCTGATACGAGAATTCGTCCGCATCCGTGGACGATGATAAAATCCGAACTGCCTGGGATCGACAGTCCGGCTCGATTGGAGTTGCGAGTTAATTCTTAAAGCCTTAGGTCTAATTTCCAGCGATTTGGGCAAGCTGATCGCCACCGATTTGAGCTGTAGTGGACTCAACGTAGTGTAGATCCTGTTCGCACAATCGATTCAACGGAACAGTGCAGGTTTTGCCGGTGTCTTTTAGCAGGCGAACCTTTCCATCGAGGATTGCGATTAGCCGGCCTTGCACTCTAAAATTAGACGTATTGTCCGTCCAAAGTCGGATAGGCAAGGGTTCATTCTGAAGTGAAGCTCCTTCAAAAGGATCGTCGCTCTTCTTAGACCTTGGTTTTTCAGCGGGTTCTGCCGTAGCACTTTTTGGTGCATCGCCAAATAATTCGTCGACTGTATCCTTTGGTTGACCGGCAGGAACGCTCTTTGCAGTTTCCTTGGATGGTTCATCAAACAAATCATCGACCGCATCCGTTTTTGGAGCCTGTTCACTGCGGGGTTTCAGATTCGACTCTGCAGATGGTTTCGCCGGTGCCGAAGGCTTCGGGGCATCCTTCGTTGTGTCCTCGAATAAATCTTCTGGATCCGCCTTGGGCCTGTCTGTATTGGGAGCAGGAGTATTCACTTCTGCGGGTTTAACTGGTGCATCTCGGAACAAGTCATCGACCGACTCTTTAGAAGGGGTCGGCGGTTTTTCGGCGGGGACCACCGGTTTAGCAGGCTCTTTTGGTGCATCTCCGAACAAGTCGTCGAGGTCGTCCTTTTTCTGCGCCGGTTTGGCGGGCGCATCTCCGAATAAGTCGTCGACAGACTCCTTGGCAGGAGTTGTCGGTTTATCTATGGGGACCACCGGAGTGGCGGGCACTTTCGGCGAATCCCCGAACAAATCGCCCGCGTCGTCTTTCTCGGGTGCCGGTTTCTCTGTTGCCGGAGGTGCCTTTGCTTTAGAGGTGTCATTGGGCTTGTCATTGAAAAGTTCGTCGAACTCGTTTTTTGTCGGCGTCGCTGTTTTTTCGGACTCGGGCTTCTTCGTAGTCGGTTTCTGGACCGTCGGTTGGTCATTTTCAGTCGTGCGCGGTGCAGGCTCAGCCGGTCTTACGGCGGGCTTCACGGTTGGCTCCACATTCTTGTCAGACTTGGCTTTGGAGGGAGCTGACTTGGGTTTAGCCGACTTAGGTGTCACAAGTGATTTTGCGGGTCTTTCAACCGGAACTTGATTTTGCACGGGTCTGGCGTCTGAAGGCGAGATGGTTCCGGGTTCCTTTGACGTAACGTTCGGTTTATCAAGCCCAGCGGCACTGTCGTCGCTGGCTGACTTTAGATCTTTGGATGAATTCTCATCTTCGGAGTTGCACGCGGGTGCGGAATCACAACAGGAAGCCGGCTGGCAACACACCACCGGAACGCAACAACCGCGCTTTGCCTGTCGCCGGCTGCCCAGTAGGCGGCAGGCCATTGCTGTATCAAAAGTCATTAACAGGACGATGGTCCAAACCAAACAGGTTCGAACAACGTTTCGCACGGATCTTGACATGAAACCGGCCTCCGCAGAGAACACTGGGAATTTTATTGGCTTAAGCACTCAGACAGAAGTAATCCAATGCTAATCCGTGATGTAGCGCGCTGCAACCAGTAGGAAAGTCAGCCAATACATTCAGCACACACTGGAAACTTATAGTCGGATTAACCGCTACAAGACGGCTGAACAGCAAGGGTGTGGTGAGGGTATGTCTCTACTTGAATCTTGTTCGCCTACTTACGCCCAGTTGTGCGAGAGAACTACCCGGCTAGGAGTCGAACCTAGAATGAGGGAGCCAAAATCCCTAGTGTTACCATTACACCACCGGGTAAATGCCACGAACCGATGTTATATCAAATGCGGCCGTTTGCGGGCCATTAGCTTAAGCACTTTGTTCCTTGTTCACAACGGCGAATGAGAGCTGCTCAAGCTGAATCGCCAAGTCTACGCTTTCGGATCGAACGTGTTTTGGAAGGGAAATAGTGATCGGCGCAAAATTCAGTACCCCTTCGATTCCCGCTTCGACCAATTGATCCACGACCGATTGGGCCACAGGTGACGGTACGCAAACAATTGCCAATCGAATTCCGTGCGTCTTTATCACTTCTGCCGCAAGTTCCAAGCCAAAGACGGGTATGCCTTCGACTCGCGATCCCACCATCTGGGGATCAATATCCAACGCTGCGGCGATCCGAAAGCTTTGCTGTTCGAAACCTCGGTAACGAAGAAGTGCGCGACCAAGATTGCCAACTCCGACTAAAACGACCACCCAAGAGCGGTTGGTACCGAGTATCGTTTTGACTTTTTCAGACAGCTCTAGGCAACGATAGCCAATTCCTGGGTAGCCAAAATGTCCAAAATGCGCCAAGTCTTTTCGAACTTGAGCGTCCGAAAACCCTAATCGCCTGCCCAACTGAGTAGAACTGACGGTCTCAATCCCTTCGTCCAGCAATCTTTGCAATTCGCGCAGATATAAGCTCAAACGGCCTACCGCCGCTTCGGGAACTTGCACTGACGACGCAGTGTCGCGAGTCGGTTCATGAACCATGCTTAGAGGCCGACGACAATTGAAGGCTGCCTAATACTTTAGACGTCGCTGGTGATGGGGGACAAGTCGAATCCAGCAACTCCCCGTCAAATACAATAACGAAAAAAGTCTGCGGAGTGAAATCCGCAGACTGTGCGAAAAAATCCTGAAGACCGACGCGTCTCTTCAAGTATGGCTAGTAGGCCTTGAAATCAAAGTGATTCACCCGAAC
>JANNPR010000813.1:0-1985 GCA_031400345.1 Planctomycetota bacterium
CGCGGCTGACGCCGCGATCTTGCACTGGGCTGGATGATCTGCTGGGGCTTCGCCCCGAATACAGGAACGTCCATCCTGCTTACAAGCACAACGCTGTCGCAATTCTGTCGAGGAACAAAAATAGGATAAATCCAATTTCTATTGACATGACCAAACTGCGCGACCCAGAGTGTGCCTACTTCCACTACGGCCAGGGCCACGTTTTCCCGAGAGCGTTCTGTTGTATTTGCTGGAGTTGGCTAATGCCTCGGCGAGCCAACTTGAGCATCGCCGCCAGATCCTCATCGCCGAACGTCGATTCCTCGCCAGTTCCCTGCACTTCGACAAACCGGCCGTTGCCGGTCATGACGATATTCATATCGACTTCGGCGGCGAGGTCTTGCACATAGTCCAAATCTAAAATGGCACGACCGTTCACAATTCCGACGCTGATGGCTGCCACGCTATCCCGTAACGGATATCGATTTGGATCGGGCAGTTCCTTTCGGATACTGTGTATTGCGTCGACGAGCGCGATGAAGCCACCCGTCACGCTGGCCGTTCGCGTTCCCCCGTCTGCTTCGAGAACTTCACAGTCGACTGTGATTTGACGCTCACCCAGAGCTTCCAGATCGGCGACGGCGCGTAAACTGCGCCCGATGAGTCGCTGAATCTCGGTGGTTCGTCCATCGACTTTGCCCCCCCGCTCGCGAGCCTTTCGCGGGTTGGTGCTTCCGGGGAGCATACTGTATTCCGCGGTAATCCATCCCTTCCCTTTATTTGCCATCCAAGGCGGGAGATCCTTCTGCACACTCGCCGTGCATAGCACCGTTGTGCCGCCGGCTTGGTATAAGACGCTGCCCGGTGAGGGACGAGTGTAGCGTCGCTTGACTTTGACCGGTCGCAGTTCGTCGGGGTGCCGCATGAAACGTTCTCGTCATTAAAGCTGGACGTCGAGTAACCACGCCAGTAAACCTTTTTGGACATGCATGCGATTGGCGGCTTGTGGAAGGACCGCGCTCGATTTTCCGTCGATCACGTCCTCAGCTACCTCTTCGCCGCGGCGCGCCGGTAAACAATGGAGAAAACAAACCTGCGGGTCCGCCAGCTTCATCAGCGCGCTGTTCACTTGGTAGTCTGCAAACGCTTTTGCCCGTTGTTGACGCTCGGCTTCCTGGCCCATACTCGTCCAAACATCCGTGTAAATTGCATGGGCTCCTTGCACGGCCGTCTGAGGATTCTCTGTTTGAATGAGCGAGGCCGTGGGATGCGCTTGCAGTATCGCCGCAACGAAGTCAGACGCAAGTTGATAGCCTTGCGGAGCCGCGATCGCGAACTCGACACCGAGCGCTGCACACGCCACCGCCAAACTGCAGGCCACGTTGTTGGCGTCGCCGACATACGCCAACTTGGCACCACGAAAGCTGCCTCGCAATTCCAACAAGGTAAACAAGTCTGCCAAGGCCTGGCAGGGATGAGCCTGGTCAGTGAGGCCATTGATAATGCTGCATTGGCTATACTTTGCCAGCTCCTCCACCTTGTGATGAACATTGGCGCGACAAACCACCACGTCCACATACTGACTCAGCACTTGGGCAAAGTCGACAATGGATTCTCGCTCCCCCCAGCCGACATCCTTTCCCAGAAAGAGGCTATGGCCGCCGAGATGAGCAATTGCTGCTTCAAAGCTAACACGGGTGCGCAAGGATGGTTTTTCGAATAGCAGCCCGAGAACCCGACCGGGCAAAAGCGGTTCGCGGATTCCACGTTGAAGTCTGGCCTTGAGTTCGGCCGATATCGCGAAGATTCGTTCTATTTCTTCACGCGACAACTCGAATAGGTTGAGCAGATGTCGCATTCCAGAAGTACTCACATTAAGGATTTCTAACTCGAATAGAAGCAACTTCTCTAGAGTTCCGCGCTAACGTTGTAGTAGGCACACTCCGGGTGCCTCCTGCAACTACGCTCGTGAATTTGCGACGGTTCGCTTTAGACATCCTTAATGT
>JANNPR010000821.1:0-1845 GCA_031400345.1 Planctomycetota bacterium
AAGTGTTTCGGTCGGCAACGATTCGTCCGTGAAACCCAATGTGACACCTTGAATGCGTAGCTCATCGTCGCCTTTTACCGGCGTGCTAGAACGTCGGCGCAACTTGGACGGCGGAGGCTGTCGAATAGCAAACTCCGAAAAACAATCTGGGCATTTCATCCGGTCTCCGATTTGGTCGGTTGTTGCCTCCAAACGCGTACCGCATAGCGGACATACCAAAGTGAACTCGAAAACCTCCACGCCCGCGTCACTAGTAGAAAACGGTAGGGCATCGTCGTTGAAGGCGGTCTTGGGCTGGACGGCTGGAACGTTAGGAGAGCCGTCGTCGTTTATCGACGCTGTCTGAGAGAATTCGTCCGACGAAGCGGAACCAGGAAATATTTCGTCCAGATTGAGATTTGGCCCGTCCGAGGAATTCATGTTTGGGTCACCTGCCGAGTCAGGAAACACATTCCATTCTTCCGGCGAGGCGGCCGGTTGAGAGACTACAAATTCCTCCAGACAGTCTCCGCAAGTGACACTCTGCCCCACCTGATTCTGGGTGACGGTCCGAAAAGAACCACATTGTGGGCAAGCTAACGAAAACGTCGCCTTGGATCCTGCGGGGGACTCGTCTGACGAATTTTGATCGAATCGCTCCGGAGCGACGGACAGCATTTCAGAATGTTTTTCAGACTTGGTTGCTGCAGGACTCGGTACGACGACAATGCCGCCACACTTTGGGCATTTGAAACGGGCTCCCGGCTGATCTGTTGGAACGCGCACCGTTGCGTCGCAACCACGGCATGACACCTTCACAGTTGGGTTGATTGATTTGGACACGCTACAGCGCCGTGTTGCTTTTCCAGTTAATGCGAATTCTGCAAATCGGAATTTATTCCGTTTGAGTCAGCGATGCCATCCGGCGTCCTAAACGAGGTACGGCACAATCAAGCGATCGACATTCGCCGCTGGTCGGCCAGTTCGGGTGATAGTCGCCAACTCGTCAAAAAAGTATTCGATAATTGTCGCTGGCGTCGCGTTGGCGTCGATGTAACCGAGACAATCCAGGCAGACGTCTAAACAAAACGTGACTCCGAACTCCGCCCATTGCCAATTCCGCTTCATGCGATTTATGACCTGCTGCATCTCAGAGTCGCCTGCGAAAGCATCCGCGGAGAGCGATCGCAGCAATTCACTGTAAAACTCCATTGCGAATCGGATCGTTTGTCGCAAACGGGCTCGGCGCGGGCCAGCATCCTTGCCACCGGCGTCGACAAATGACGTCACCAGACTATTCAATTCTGAGGGGCGCCAGGGAGGATTTGCCAACTGCGTCAGCAGCTGTTCACGAAACTCTCGCATATTGGGATCCAAAAATAGTTCGGCGAGTGCGACACTGCCCTGCGACAGTGAGGCTAATACCTCAGCCTTTTGAGGATCGTCGGCAAGCCCTTTTTCGAGCAATAAGGCCGCAACGTCCGCAGTCGACAGTTGATGAAAGCGAACTATCTGGCAGCGAGATCGAATCGTGGGTAACTGTTTTTGTTCGCTCGAACCGACCAGAATCAGCATCGAATTGAGCGGCGGCTCTTCCAGCGTTTTCAAAAGGCAGTTCGCACCTTCCTCATTTAAGTAGTCAGCATCGTCGATAATCGCTATCTTTCGCCCGCCACGAAACGGTTTCAGATGGATGTCATGGCATAGCCCTTCTCGCATCCGGTGCTCACGATCTCCAATGAAAACTTCGAGCGGAATAAAGTTTCGATCCTTGGGCTTCGAGATGCTTATCATATCCGGATGCGTTTCCGCCACCACTTGCTGACAGGCGGGACAATGTCCACACGGCTCCAACTCCGTTTCAGG
>JANNPR010000824.1:0-1627 GCA_031400345.1 Planctomycetota bacterium
AAGCAACGCTGAGCCAGCTGACAGAACTGCGCAAACCAGCCTGATCCTATGAAAAAACGCTGCGGATCCCTTGGCGCGAAGGCGTTTTCTCATGAATCGGCGCACATAAACCAAGAGCTCCCAAAGTACCACAAGCCCAAAATTACCAGAGCCCACACGGAGTGTGCCTACTACAACGTGTCGATCCGTCATCCGTCCGACGCGGGATCAATTGCTATTGTTCTGGACCGCCCTTTTCGATATTAGCGCCATCCTCACGGGTTGGTAACCGCTCATTCTGGCCAGGACGTGTTGAAATGGGATGGGATCGAAGGGTATTGCCATCGGGTTCTGGCATCTTAGGCTCAGTTTGCTGGACCGACTTGGCCTGCGTTGCGCTGGTTGTGGTCGCGATCTACTTTCTGCGGCTGAGCACTCTGCCAATCTGTGGAGAAGAGCCCAGATGGGCGTGCGGCGCCATTCAAATGATGGAGACGGGGGACTGGATCGTTCCGCGGCAACAAGGCCAAGTCTTTCCCGAACGACCGCCATTGAGCAGCTGGGCGATGGCTGCCGTGGCTTACATTCGCGGCGAAATGGATGCGGTCTCCATTCGACTTCCTAGCGTTCTGGCGATCTTAGTGAACGCCATCGCAATTGTCGTTTACTCGGGACGATTCTTATCGCGAATCGGTGCCTTCTCGGCCGGTTTGATGTATGCGACCATGGGCCAAGTCATGCAAATCGGCCGAATGGGGGAATCGGAATCGCTTTTCACCCTTTTCCTCAGCGGCGCTCTGATGGCCTGGCATGCTTGTTACTCGGCTGGTGGACCGCGTTGGCGAATGTGGGCAGTGGGGTATGCGCTTGTAGCGTGTGCCGCATTGGTTAAGGGAATTCAGGCTCCCATTTACTTTGCAGTGGCCGCAGGCAGCTACTTGCTTGTCCAACGGCAATGGCGTGAACTGCTTAGGTGGGAGCATCTGGCCGGACTGTCCCTGTTCGCGGCGATTGTCGGTGCTTGGCAAATCCCTTTCTTTTTTGCCACCGATTGGCCAAGTGTAAAGGCGATCTGGTGGGGACTGGCCGGAGATCGGTTGACTTGGAACGGGTTACTGGTGCACCTGGTTTCTTACCCGTTGGAAACTTTCGGCTGTTTGTTGCCTTGGTCGACGTTGCTGTTTCTGCTCGTCTTGCCCGAGGTTCGCCGGTCCCTGGCAGGGCACCGACCTCTGACGCTGTTCATCATGCTCGCGGTAGGGCTGACATATCCCAGCGTGTGGTTCGCTTCCATGGCGCGGGGGCGTTATTTCATGCCGCTCTATCCACTAATCGCGGTTCTATTGGCGGCCATTTTGGAAGTTTGCGTGCAGTCGGCTGCCGATTCGCTGGTACGACGTTGGTGGAATCGAAGTGTTTCGGCATCGGCGTTGGTGGCGTTTGTCGCCGCCATCGTTGTCCTAGCTGCCGGATTGGTGCCGATCGGCCCACTACTAAAGATTGCTCAGCCCGCTGGCTTTGCCATTGTCTTCTCGATCGTTGCCGCCGCAATCGGTGCATTTTTATGGTCGCACGGCCAAGATGCTCGGGAGAACCACGCCCCCTACGTATTGCTGACGTTCTGCGCGCTTGTCGGGCTCATTCATAC
>JANNPR010000858.1:0-8838 GCA_031400345.1 Planctomycetota bacterium
GAGCAAATGGGGAGTCGATGGTCGATACCTGCACCTCCCTACGGACCAGCCGTATTCTCAAATCTATGGTTACTACCGGAGTTCACGTCCGGGTCACCGAATTGAGATTCAGAAATCCTCTACAGCGTTAGCTACTAGTAATGCCACGGAACGACAATCGGGAAATCGTCCCCGTTGTTCGCATTCTTCGACTCGGCGCGACCGATCCTCCAATCGCGTATTACGATCGAACTCTTAGCTGCACGCCTGCCCTGGCAGTGGTCACATCCTGTTTGACGCCCTACCGCGGCGTATTCGCCTTCTGATACGATACGTGACCCTATAACGTTGAAGGAGGATTGGTAACTGAAATGCGCCGTAATGACATTCGAAATATCGTAATTATTGCACACGTAGATCACGGCAAGACGACTTTGGTTGACTGCCTGCTCCACCAAAGCGGTCAATTTCGCGAAAGTCAACTAAAAGAGACCTGCATCTTAGATTCGAACGAGTTGGAACGTGAACGCGGTATCACCATTCTCGCCAAGAATATCGCGTTGCCCTATGAAGGAGTGAAGATCAATATCATTGACACCCCGGGGCACGCCGACTTTGGCGGCGAGGTCGAGCGCGTGGTACGTATGGCCGACGGGGCTTTGTTGCTTATCGACGCAGCGGAAGGACCATTGCCTCAAACTCGATTCGTGTTGTCGAAAGCGTTGGAGTTTGGACTTAAACCGATCGTTGTCATTAATAAAATTGATCGCCCCGACGCGCGACCCGAACAGGTTCTGGATGAGGCCTTTGAGCTGTTGATTTCACTAGGGCAAAATCATAATCTGGAAGACTTTCCCTACCTGTTCGCCAGCGGCAGGGATGGCTTTGCGACTCACGACCCCGCGGTCCGCGGCGACTCGATGCGTCCGCTGTTGGATCTGGTGCTCAAGGAGGTCCCCGGTCCGTTAGTGGATATCGATGCCCCGCTGCAGTTGTTGGTCACCAACTTGGATTGGAGCGAGTATGTGGGACGAATCGCCATTGGACGTATTTCGGCGGGCTCACTTCGCAAGGGCCAGACGGTAGCCATGTCCAAGGTCGATGATCGATGGGAGGAAGCCAAAATAACGGCACTTCACGTGTTCCAAAATCTGGGCAAAGTCGAAGTCGAGGAAGTTTCCGCCGGCGAGATCGTAGCCATCGTCGGCTTGGAAAGTGTCGAGATTGGCGACACCATCTGCCATCGTGAGCACCGTCGTCCGTTACCCCGGCTGACCGTTGACGCACCAACGCTGGAAATGGTTTTCACCATCAATAATTCGCCTCTGGCCGGTCGCGATGGGCAGTACGTTACGACCCGACAATTGAAGGCTCGCCTGATGAAGGAACTCGAACGGAACGTCGCGTTGCGGGTCCGACCCGTGGAAAATAGCGACGCTACGGCGGTTTCTGGACGCGGGGTCTTGCACTTGGCCATCTTAATTGAAACCATGCGGCGAGAAGGTTACGAACTTTCCGTGAGCAAGCCGCGTGTCATCCTGAGAAATAACAACGGAGTCATGGAAGAGCCATTCGAAACCTTGGTGGTGGAGGTACCTTCGGAGAAACTGGGTCCTGTAATGGAGATGTCTGGCGAACGTCGCGCCACGCTCCAACAGATGGATGTCCACGGAAATTACACGTATGCCTCCTTCTTGATCCCGGCACGGGGTCTCATTGGGTTTCGAACGAAATTGCTCAACGCAACCCAGGGAACTGCGATTATTCATCACCGTTTTGCGGGTTATCGACCCCAAGAAGGCGATATTCCGCACCGGCCAAACGGCGTGATGGTATCCATGGTGGGCGGAAAAGCGATCGCCTTTAGCCTGGATAGCCTTCAGGATCGAGCCGATATGTTTGTGGCACCCGGCGATGAAGTCTACGAAGGCATGATCATTGGCGAAAACAGTCGTGACAACGATATGGCGGTGAATCCGACCAAAGAAAAGAAGCTCACCAACATTCGTGCTGCGAATGCGGACGAGAATATCCAGTTAAAACCTCCGCGTAAGATGTCGCTAGAGTCGGCCCTGGAGTATATCGAAGACGACGAACTCGTCGAAATCACTCCCAAAGTAATCCGCCTGCGCAAGGCACTACTGAAAGAAGCCGATCGGCGACGGAACTCACGTAAGAAGGGTTGAGAGGTTAGAGGTTAGAGGAGTGGTTAGTGGTTAGTGGTTAGTGGTTAGTGGTTAGTGGTTAGTGGTTAGTGGTTAGTGGTCAGTCCAAGACACCTAGCACCTAGCACCTAGCACCTAGCACCTAGCACCTAGCACCTTCATTTCACGGAACGTGATTCTCCATGCGATCACGAAACCGATCACTAACTCGCTGAAGGATTGCTCGCTCGTCAGGTGACAATTGGTCGATTCCGTGCATGTGAACTCGGCGAAGGATGTCGTCGACTCGCAGTTCCTCTTCCGCCTCACGTTGTTGCTGCCTCAATAACCGTGTCAGCCGCCGTTGCTCCAGCCAACGACTGAACGAGCTTTGACGTCGTGCTGGCGGAGATATCGGTTCATCGTCCATGGAATGGATGTGAAAACTTTCCTGCAACGGCGTCTCGATCGGTAAACTCACCAAATCGTGAGCCGCTTCCTGCCGAGCGCTAAAAAACACAAAAACGGCCAGCAGTGTCAAGGCCAGCCAGATCGGAAGCACGCCGTGAAATTGTTGTTCGCGAAACACCCAGGCACAGACCAACAATCCGAATACGATGGCTTGTGCAAAACAATACACAACGAAGCCGGCCCAACGACGTCCGAAGTCAGGCCAAGCACCCCAAACAGCGGCCCGCAAAATACGTCCTCCATCAAAGGGATACGCCGGAATAAGCACGTTGGCTAACAGCATTAACCAGTTCACCCACAAAGTTAGCTTGAGTAGGATTGCGCCAAACGAGCCTTCTACCAATTGAGTAGGTGCCAGCGGATGTAAAAGGCCCAGCAGATTGGGCTCATGCAGAATCAGCAGCCCGGCGGCCGCCAATAACACGATGCTCAAATTGACAAGTGGCCCTGCCAGTTGAAGAGCCAGTTCGGATCGGGGATCGTAGGGCGCTGGAAAATGGGACATCTCTCCGAATGGTCCCAGAATTAATTCCACTTCCTCGTCTTCATCGGCAACAGCTAGAAAATGGCCGACGCCGTGCAAGAGCCCGCTAATGAAGAGGATGGACAAGCTTACCCATGCCACTCCGGTCAGATCATTGACTCCGGGAGCCCGTTCACCCAACCAGGCAAGATAAACGGTGCAGACTGCAAATACAATGAACAACATATGAAGACGCACATGCAGGCGTCCCCAACTGCCTAAGTTTAAGCTCCAAACGGATTGAACATGCATCTTTCGTTAACCGTCTCTGAATCGCTTGGAGGGAAAACCACCAGGCCCTATCCTATCACCGGCTAGTTTTGGCTTCAATTCGCTGTCAGGCTTAAGATTGGATATAGGAGTCGCACACTGTGCCCAAAGAGTTATCGACATTGTTGGAGACCAAACGATTTCGCGTGGTACAGGTCGCGGAAACATTGCCGAATGGAGATGTACTTCGTCGGGAGGTCATTCGACATCCAGGCTCGGTCGTGATCGTTCCTCTGGTGGATGAGGACCGCGTCTGTTTGATCGAAAATTATCGTGTCGCTGTGGGACGGAAACTGATCGAGTTACCTGCAGGGACCCTCGAACCTGGGGAGGATCCACGAGAATGCGCCCAAAGAGAATTGATCGAAGAGACCGGTTATCGAGCCGCTCGAATGGAATTTCTGCACGCCTTTTATGCGGCGCCCGGAATTTTGGACGAGAACATGCGGCTGTTCGTGGCACATGGACTGACGCTAGGTGCATCGGCACGGGAAGCGGGTGAACAGATCGAAAACTTGATCGTCGATTGGAGCCAAGCGTTAAATATGATTTACGATGGGCAAATTCAAGATGCCAAGACGATTATCGGGCTGTTGTATTACGACGGAATTAGAAGGGGGCATAGGATTCAGAGTTCACGACAGTCCTGAGTCCTGAATCCTAAATCCTGAACCCTCTATTGCGGTACCTTTGGCAACGTGAAGAAAAACGTGCTTCCGATTCCCGGCTGCGACTCCACCCAAATCTTGCCTCCGTGTTGTTCTATAACCTTTTGACAAATTGCCAGTCCGATGCCCGTTCCAGGACGTTCATCGTTGCGCTCGACTCGTTGGAAAATCTGAAAGATTCGCTCGAAGTGTTGAGGTTCAATTCCAATACCGTTGTCGGTTACGGAAAACCGCCAGGAATCGTCCATCTCTAGTGCATTGATCGCGACACGTAAAGGTTCCGGGCCTTGAAACTTAATTGCGTTCGCCACCAGGTTTTGGAAGACTTGCATGAGCTGGGGCGCATCTGCGACGACAGTTGGCAACCTTTGCGCCTCGACGGTCGCGCCACTATCGGTGATGGCTGCTTTGAGATTGGCCAATGATTCGTCTAGAACTGCGTTGCCATCTACCGGCAGCCGCGGGCGTCGCGTCGCGGTAATTTTGGCGTAAGTTCTGAGAGCATCGATTAGCATCTGCATCCGTTTCGCGCCATCGACGATGAAACACATCATCTCGGATGCTTCGGTGTCGAGCTTCCCTTCGAGATGTTTGCGCAGCAACTCACAGAAGACGCTCACCGCCCGGAGAGGCTCTTGCAAATCGTGGGCGGCCACGGCTGCAAACTGTTCGAGCTCGCGATGGCTGCGCTGCAGTTCGGCCATGAAGTGCTCTTTGACTTGGGCGGCTTGCTTCATGGCTGTGATATCTCGAGTCATACCGACGATGCCGATAATATTTCCATCCGCGTCTCGCCATGGGGCTTTGGTAGTCAACACCCATTGTTCCTCGCCGTCTGGATCGCCGAGTAGTTCTTCATGGTTGATGAGTATTTGTCCCGTGCGAAGAATTTCTTGCTCGTCGCGATAAAAGTCCCTGGCGATTTGAGGTGGAAAAAAGTCAAAGTCGGTTTTGTTGCGAACGTCGTCGAGCGAATCCGCTCCGAGAAGCTTCATATGAGCAGCATTGGTGGTGATGAAACGCCCCTCGCGGTCCTTAATGAAAACATAGTCAGGAAGATGATCCATCAGCGTGCGCAGCAGGTCGCGTTCACGGGCTAGTTCCGCGGTGCGTTCCGCGACGCGCTGTTCCAATTCGGCATGAGTCTGATGAAGGTGCGCCTCAGCGCGTTTGCGGTCGCTGATGTTCAAGACGGTGGACAGGATGGCGGGTTCACCCTCCCAATCCACAATGGTCACGAGATTCTCCAGCCAGATCGATGAACCGTTTTGGCGCAGCGCACGATATTCATAGCGATGAGGAGGTTCCGGCCCGCGCAGGCTGGCGACGGCGTCAACTCGAAGTCGCTCGCGATCGGATTCGGCGATCAAGGGCACAATGGTGTCCATGTCGAGAACCTCTTCGATGGACAATCCGTGTAAGGCCGCCCAGGCTTCATTGCAAAAGTGGGGCTCGAGTTCACGATGCACCATAATTCCTTGAATGGAACCTTCGACAAGATGCTGGAACCGTCGCTCGAACTGGTTTCTCTGACTTCTTAGGGCAGCATCGTGCATCCGCGAGTTTTCGATCACGATTGCAATATGCCGCGCCACACCGGCCAACATGTGCAAGTCCGCCCGAACGAACGATTTGGCAGGATCGGTTACCTCAAGTTGGATAACTCCTAGTACTTCTCCTTGATAGTCGAACAAGGGTGCACACATCACGGATCTTAATTGCAGTTTGTGAATACTCTCACTACTAGCAAAACGATGGTCTCGCATAGCGTCGCCGGTGAGTACGGCGGACTTGCGCGCGATTGCCTCATCGACGATCGTGCGGCTCGACCGAATGGGGCCCCCAAGGTTATCGCGCCGTTTGGCGGCAACGGGTTTTAGTTCACCGTCTGGGGATTCACGGAGCAGAATGAATGCGCGTTCAGCCTGCGTAAAGCTGCGAAACAGGCTTTCGAGTATTTTGGGTAGAACTTCGTTCAAATCGATTGCGTGTGCTAGGTCGTTGATAATCCGCAGCACCGCCTTTAGTTTTGCGGCAGGGTTCTCTTCGAGATGCCAATCCGAGCTATCCGAGGTTACCTCCACCGTGGATAAGATGTCCAACTCCGCTGCGGTATCGTCGCTGATTAGCTCGACTGCGGTAGACGAAGACGGTTCGTCATCAACCACAAATCGAAAGCCTGCAATATCGACTTGATCAGAATGAAAAAGCCTTCCCCGCCCCGTGGGACCGGCGGGAAGCTGTAGACCATTCACCATCACACCATTGCGGCTGTTCAAGTCTTCGATGAACAACTGGCTATTGACGGACTCAAGGCGCGCGTGTTCGCGGCTGACCGCATGGTGTTCCAGAACGATTTGGCAACGTGTGGGGTTGCGGCCAATTATGGTGGCGCCGGCGCGCAGTTCGAATACCTGGCCGGAATTCTGACCCGTAAGTTGCTTGAGCGTAGACATCAATAGAATTTAAGCATTGGTCCCTCGCCGACCGACGCCGTTGCCCGACCCAACTGACACGCGAAATAAAACATTGAAACTGGCAACAATGTAGTGAATAACAATGAAAAGAAACAATCAGGCCAATCCCGACTTCTACTCTATTCAGAATAAGGAGCCGACTGGTAGAAAATCAAATCCCGATATGCGTTGTCATGTGAGCAGTTTGTCCAACCACGCCGACCTCGCGGCTCCGACGCATGTTTAATTCCTACGGTGCTGCCCGCGAATAAGGCAAAGCCTGCTGCTTCTTTCACCTCAGATCGTCGACGCGGATGCTCCCCAATTCACTTAAGTGTCGACATAGTAACGGATTTGCCCCATCGCGGTTTCTTTCGAGACTTTGCCTGGCACAGCAAGTGCCTTGAGGATGAAACGTAATCTAGTTCAGTAAAGTTGTCGCTGACCAGCCTCGGTTTTAGGGCGGACTTGTGAACGCATGGACTTCGGTGAGTCCGAGTTTTTAACACGCGACAAGGGCAGGACGGAACGTCTTTTTATGAGCTTGTAGGCCTCTCGGGCTACCGCCTGGCCAGAAGGACGCCCACGGGTTCGGGCGGCAGCTCGCTGCCGCCCGAGCCAGGGTGTTATTTTCCCCGCCTGTGTAATCTGGGACCCCTGTCCAGGGCGTATTACTAGCGCCTCTCCCATGCGTTGCACTTTTTATTCGTGCCCATGGGCCTCACTCCGGTGAGTCCATTTCATTTTCGCTTGGCGTTGCGACAAATCGATAACCCGCATCTCGAATCGTACGAAAGTAACGAGGTTCGGAAGGGTTAGGTTCGAATATCTTCCGCAATCGCAAGATAAATTGGTCGACGGCCCGCGTCGTGATTTCCCCGGAGGTTTCCCAAACGTTTTGTAGCAATTCAAATCGAGGGATGACTCGGCCCTCGTTCTCAATAAAGTACATCAGCAGCTTCATTTCCAACTGAGTTAGTTTGACCGAACGATTCGCTACCAGAACTTCGTAGGTCTCAAAATTGATGTGAGCGTTGGCAAAAGTGTAAGTGTTGGGCACACCGGAAAAGGGTTGTGATCTGCGTTTCCCGACTCGCTTATCGTACATCAGGAGCATTTGTTTGACGCGACTCAACAACTCGTCTAGCTCAAAGGGTTTGTTGAGATACTCGTCTGCGCCAACGTCAAAGCCACGCGTCCGGTCTTCGGTCAACGTGCGTGCGCTGAGGATCAGAATCGGCCGGTCGTTTCCCATATCGCGCAAGGTCTCACAAACCATGTATCCGCTCATGCCAGGTAACATCAGGTCCAAGATCAGCAAATCGATGTCATCCGGCGATTCAGTAATCAAACTTATTGCGTCCGGACCATTATCCCGTGTCGTGACACGATACCCTTCGGCCTGCAAGTTGTAGCGGATACCGACCGCCAAGTGCTGCTCGTCTTCAACCACGAGAATATGCGGTTTGCGATCGGCGGAAAAATGGCTTGTCATGGGCTGGGGAGGGGCACGTCGAGTGCGGACGCGGTTGCTATTTTGATGTTGGCGCCGGCTTCGTTAGCAGCAGTTTGGACCGGAGAGTCGTCCACCGGTAACATGCGACCTTTCAATTGAACTTCAAAGATCGTTCCCGGTCCTGAGGGGGGGTCCGAGATTCGCACTTGCCCCTTCATTTTCTTCACCAGCGTCTCAACCAAGTATAAGCCAAGTCCGACGCCGGGTTTTTTGCGTACCAGTTCCATGCCCAGTCGTACAAATCGCCTAAAGATCCTTCGCCTCATGTCGTGGGGAATTCCGCAGCCGTTATCCGCTATGGCAACTCCGATCGTGGCTGCTGTTTTGGCGTAAGAACGAATCACAACCCTTGGAGGTTCGCCAGCGTACTTGATGGCATTGTCAATCAGATTACGAAAG
Organism: Planctomycetota bacterium; assembly: GCA_031400345.1. Lineage (GTDB taxonomy): Bacteria > Planctomycetota > Planctomycetia > Pirellulales > Pirellulaceae > JANNPR01. The sequence goes on from JANNPR010000858.1 coordinate 8,427, forward strand.
ATGAGTTCCAAATCGAGTCGTCTGGCGCGAACGATACATGGCGCCAGGGAGAGTTGCACAACTTCCTCAGGAGTGCGATAGGGGATGCGTACTTCGTCGGCGCATTGCCTTAGCAGCCGGTCGACGCGGACATCCTCGCAGTCATCATCAACGGGACGCCTTTCCAGTTTGGCTGCCTCAAGTAGATGATTGATCAAGCGATCCAGCCGTTCGACATCCTCCAACATAAAGCGAAAAAAGCCTTCTTGCTCATCTGCGCTGACTTTATGCCGATGCAATGTTTGCAAATACAACTTGAGGGATGCGATAGGTGACTTCAATTCGTGGGTCACGCTGTCCATGAAATTCGATTGGCGTCGGTTCAAGTTGATGGCTTTAACAGTCAGTGCCAAATAAGCCACCACGCCCACCA
>JANNPR010000863.1:0-3237 GCA_031400345.1 Planctomycetota bacterium
GTATCAAGAAGCGACGATTTAGGCTGTGATTCACGGACTTACGGCGTGAATCAAAGTCGCAAGTCGAGTCCCGGTGGCAAGTTGCTGTTTTTCTATTTTACGTAAGTTCCATTAACAAGAAACTCATGAATCATGAATCAACGGAATTGTATACTTGACAAACCACTGGCGTTCCCCTAAAATGAAAGTACCAACAAAGGGGGATACGCCATGAAGTTTAACGAGTTGACGAAGATGACCGAAGAGCAGGCCAGGATCTACCTGGAATCGGTTCACTGGCCGGATGGACCGTTCTGCCCGCATTGCGGCGCGACCGATGTGACCAAACTACAGGGCAAGTCCACCCGCCCCGGTGTCCACAAGTGCAAGAGCAAGGGGTGCCGCAAGCAGTTCACGGTCACGGTCGGAACGATTTTTGAGCGGTCGCACATTCCCATACGGGACTGGGTTATCGCCTTCCACATGATGTGCGCCAGCAAGAAGGGAATCAGCGCTCACCAGCTTCACCGGATGCTAGGAGTCACTTACAAAACAAGCTGGTTCATGTGCCACCGAATTCGGGAAGCCATGCGGATGGAACCGGAAGCCGGTTGTCTCTCCGGCGTGGTCGAGGCAGACGAGTGTTACGTGGGGGGTAAGCCTCGCCACGGTGGGCCGAAGGGCAAGGGGCAGAAGCAGAAGAGGCTGTACGGGCGTGGCACTGACAAGCAGGCCGTTATGGTGCTGGTGGAACGGAACGGCCGCGCGATTGCCACGCCCATCTACACCGCAAGTTCCGCCGAACTAAAGAAGCCGATTTTGGAGTACGTCGCCAAGAGTGCAACGATTATGACCGATGAGCTTCCCGCCTATCAGGGCATCGGCAAAAGCTTTGAAGGCGGTCACAAAACGGTCAACCACGGCGACAAGAAGTACGCTCGCTATGAAGAGAATTTGGCTATCCATTCCAACACGGCGGAGAGCTTCTTCGCCCTAATGAAACGGGGTCACTACGGGACGTTCCACAAGTTGAGCAAGAAGCACATCAACCGCTACTGCGATGAGTTCTCTTTCCGCTGGACCTACCGGAAGGTGAACGACGGGGAGCGGATGGTACTGGCACTTCAAGGGGCCGAAGACAAGCGGCTTATGTACAGGGACTCGTAACGGCTAGGGCGAAATGGCGAAAGCCGCCTCGCGCCTAGCTTCCAGGAATTTACGCCGCTGGTCGGGGTCGTTCCAGAAAACGAGTGATTGGGCGCTGTCCTCCAGAAGTGCCAGCGCGTATTTTACTACCTTGTCTTCCCGGTCCTCTTTGGTTGCCCTCACAAGCGCAACGCTCTTGACCGTCTTGTCGCGGTTGCGAATATCATCGAACATTTTAGCCGCCCATCCCGCGTGGTCCTTGGCTGGTGCCTTTAGCCGCGTCGTGAAATTGACTACCTCCATTACGTGCTTTACGTCCGCAAGCTGCTGGTAGGAAGGGCGATGCGTTGCCCGTTTTCCGACTACGGGCTGGCCAGGCCAAATTGGGTTCGGAACCGGGTCGTGTACCTTGCCGCCAAGAATTCCGAGCGACTTGAATTCTCCGGTAATTTCCTTTCGTAGCTCCGACTTTGGCCTGTCTACTTCCTCTTCCTCGACTTCCGTTGCCGCTTGTTCAGCGCTGCCTACAAGCATTGGGAATAGATAGTCGCATACAGTCCTCGCCGTATCGCCGTTAATGTCAGTGACGCCGCCGGCCATTATCACGTCGAAATTTCCGCCGTTGCTTTCCGTCAGACGATCTTTAAGGTTGCCCTCGCCCTTAGCTAACTCTTCTCGCCAGAAGCGCACCCACTTGCGGTAGATTTTTGGCTCCCTCGCCCAAGGTACGGTACGCAAATCAACATCCCCGGCTGCGGTCTCTTCACCCAAAAATCTCCCCACACATTCATCGTTTTTCAAAACGATTAACCCGACGTTTTTTGGCTCCCTGCGCATCGGATCGCGGAGATACTGCGCCAAGAAGAAGTCTGCTTTATTTGGCATGGCATCACCTAGAGTCGATAGTCCGCGAACGAATTAGAAAACGGGTCAAACATCCCCTCGTCAAGTTTGCTGAAAACACTATGCCGCTGGTCCCTGAAAATCGCCCAAAGGTGACTTCGCCTCGCTATCAAGAAGTCGCCCATGAATTTTTCTTCCGCTGGTGGCAACCCAAGGGTGGTGACAAATTTCACGCTTTCCCGGATGTACCAGTCTGGAATATCCATGACCTTCCGGTGCCAGTCGCCGAACCAATGGAGCGACTTGATACCAAGAAGACAGTGGTTCCCGATCCCGATGCTATCTTCATTCTTTTCAATGGCGCTACGCTGTCCAGTGTACAAGGACCGCTCGTGGTCAAAGATTACGGTTCGCCCGCTTTCATCGTCGTAACAAATGTTTTTGGCCCAACGGTCTTCGTTCAAAATCCAACTGTCAAAGACAATAATTCCGCAGGCTAGGTACTCGTTTTGCAGAATTGCAGCAATGTCAGCGGCGGTCGCTTTGGGCAGAGTTTCCGAAGCAACCGCAACGTGAAGAGAGGCGTAATAGAGCTTCCCGTCGTGCTCCAGCGCATACCCAACTGGGATCGGCAAGCCCAGGGCCATTCCAAGACGAAGGGCAAGCAACTCGTTAGCGACGGCAAAGGGATTGTCTGGGCAGTGCTTTGCCTTTGTGCCGATAGCGACATCGTACATGTCGCCACTGGCTCCGTCGGCAAGATTCTGCCCTAGCCAACGCCAAATTTTGTACCGAATCTCGTTCACCGAATGTGCTCCTGGTGCTACAATCGGCGCGCACCACAAGGAGATTCGGCATGGTCAAGCGCACAAGTCCAGGGCGAGCGGGTTTGCCGTTATCACTAGCACCGCTGACACCGGAAGAGGCGATTCGCAGGGCGATGAGCTTTCCGGTTAAGCCGAAAGAGGCGGTCCAGCAAGATAAGCCGTTGCCGCCGAAGAAGCTGCCCGTTAAGGCGAAAGCGGATAGGAAGAAGTAAGGCGAATCCCGCAAGAAGGCAAGCATCCCCCGGTCTAACTACTGTGGTTTGTCAAGTATATAATTCCGTGAATCAAAACCGCTGGAATGGGGGGGGATGAAGGAATGGAGAAATTCGAATGACGAATGGCGCATGAGCGAGGAGGGGACTGTTTTCCAAGTAGACCATTCGTGACAATGTGGCGACTTAACCAAGTGTCCAATGAGTTTTGAGGCTTGACATGCGAACTT
>JANNPR010000899.1:0-3169 GCA_031400345.1 Planctomycetota bacterium
ACGGTTACGAATGAGGGAGAGCGTGACACGCGCGCGGCCGGTTGGCCAGACCGCATCTTTATCTCACAGGATGCGTCGTTGGACGAAAAGGACCACTTGCTGCTGACGCGAAACCGCAACGAGATACTTAAGGCTGGCGAGTCTTATACCGAAACCGTCGATGTGAAGATTCCGGTTGGTATCGAAGGCAATTTTCATCTGATGGTATTCGCAGATTCTGCCGCAGATTTTGATAAGCTCGGCGGCCGTAGCGACGTGGGTTTTAATCTGCCTGGAATTCAATTCGATGTGGGCGGACCGCTGGGAATATTTGATTTGGCTTCACGTGCGTCGCGTGAAATTGCCCGAGGCAACGTCAAAGAGTACCAGGATGAAGGCAACAACATCACCGAGGCGTTATTGCCGATTACCCCAGCTCAACTTCCCGATCTGCAAGTAACTGAGTTGACGGCGCCGCTACGAGCTTTCGTCGGTCAGGAAATCGACGTCAGCTATACGGTTACGAACGTGGGGGGAGACATCCCTTTAGGGCAAAGGATTTGGGACGATCTGATCTACCTCTCACGCGACGAGTTTCTCGACATCCAAGCGGATTGGTACTTGGGCTCGGTCGAACATAGAACGGGCTTGCTGGCAGGACAGAGCTATTCCATTACCGCGACCGTCAATCTGCCGACCGATCTATTGGGCCCTTACTTCGTATTCGTGATCACGGATCCGCCACGAAACAATCGGGAAGGAAAAGTTTTTGAAGGTCCGCTGGAGCGTAACAACGACAGTGGCAGTGACGTGCCGATGGTCATCGAACTGCCGCCGCCGAGCGATTTGCAAGTCGTGTCGATTGTCGTTCCTCCCACAGCCATGCCTGGGGAGATGACGGAAATCAAATGGACCGTAACGAATACCAGCGCAGAAAGGTCGAGCGGCATTTGGTCCGATTCCGTGTATTTTTCGCCGAACGCTCGCTGGGACATATCGGACCGCCCTGTCGGGCGCGTTGAATTCAGAGGCACACTCTTACCCGGCCAGTCGTATACCTCGACACTGCATGCGACGTTGCCCTCCATCACACCCGGTTTGTACCGGGCGATCGTACGAGCGGACATCTTCAATCAGGTTTATGAGGACGTCGCGGATGCCAACAACGCGGCTCCGTCTGCCGACTCCGTAAACGTCGTGGCCCAGTCGCTGCAACTGGATGTGCCCTATGCGACCACGCTCAGCACCAGCCAAGAGCGGTTGTTCAGAGTAGACGTGCCGCTCGATCGCACTTTGAAAGTCAGCATCGATACCTCCAGCGACGAAGCCACGACCGAATTGTTCATCCGGCACGGAACCGCGCCGACAAGCAGCGTTTTCGATGCGGCCAGTGAGGGACGATTAACTTCCGACCAGATTGCCGTAATTCCGGCGACTGAGCCCGGCGTGTATTACGTCTTGGTGCGAGGCTTCGCGCTCCCCAACCCGAACACACCGATAACGGTGTTGGCGGAACTGGTGCCCCTGGCGATCACCAATGTTCATACCGACGCTGGCGGTGATGCGAAGTACGTAACAACCACGATCGCAGGCGCCCGGTTTCACCAGGACGCGATTGTCAAACTCATTCGACCCGGTATCGCGGAATTCGAACCGGTGAACTACCGAGTGATCGACGCCACGAAGATCATCGCCACGTTCGATTTCGAAGGTGCTCCGCGTGGTTTGTACGATCTCAAGGTGATCAACCCGGGCGGCGACGCGGCAGTGATCCCGTATCGTTTTTTGGTCGAGCGAACGATCGAACCGGAAGTCACAATTGGTGTCGGAGGACCAAGGTATGTCATGGCGGGCGATACGGGTACATACAGCGTGGCCCTGCAAAACCTCGGCAACATCGACGCACCGTATACCTTCTTCAATGTGGGTATTCCGGAGATGGGGGTCCACCAGTTCGTCTATGGTCTTCCCTTTACGAGGTTCTTCTCGAACCTCCGCGGTGGCCCGGACGGTGCTGGCCTCGAGAATCTGCCATGGGCCGAATTGAGTTCGGCGGTGAACACCGACGGTCACGTCAAGGCCAGCGGCTATCTGTTCGATGAACCTGCCGACGGTTTCACCGGCTTTACCTTCGACGTGCTGACATGGGCTGGTCTCAAGGAACTGCACGATCACAAATGGGAATCGTTCAAAGCCAAGCTATATGAGGCGTTTCCCCGACTCGCAGAACTCGACATTCTGGCTAACGGACCAGAGGGACTGGATCTGATTTCGCCAGGTCTCAGCTTGACGTGGCAACTCGTCGGTGATGTTCCCGACATCTTCACAATTCCTTTAATCCCGTTCCAATTCCATATCGTGGCCTCGGCCACATCGATGACTCGCGATGAGTTCATCGCACACTCGTTGGAGGAAGCCGATCGATTGAGGACAGCGATCCTGGACGACGAAGACGCGCTGCCCTCACTTGTCAACTTGGCCGCTGATCAAGCGACTTGGAACAACTTGTTCTTGGCGTCGTTGGAAGAAGCCGGATTGCTGCGAGCGGATGGAGATCTGCCGCCGATTCGCGAGACTCCGAAAATCGTCAGCTTGATGGCGACGCTCGCCAGCGGTGTGCTGGCCGGTCCGGCTGGCGATGAGATTCTCACCACGGGAAGTCTCAAGGACTTCTTCCAGCAGGTACGGACGTGGTACGGACACGACAACGACCTTCTAGCCGAAAACGACCCCAACGCACCTTCTTTCGGGGCCGATTCGCTGTCGTATTTTGGAGTACTGCGGAATACCAACAACATTCCGGCAATACCAAGCTTTGATGACTATGACTTGGGGCTATCCCGCCCGACGCAGTACCAGGCGTTTCGGGTCTACGTGCCGTGGGTGCCGTGGGAAAAGCGAGCATCGGGAGTTCCAGCCGATTACCAAATTCGCGGCATCATACCCGATAATCAAAATGCGTTCTTTCCGTTCAATCTCGAACCGTTCTACGAAAACACGGGCGGCAATAGCGGCGCGGCGTCGGTGACCGGGCCATTCACGGTCGAGACAGGCGGCTTCGTACCCGTTGGGGAAGAACTCCCCTTCACCGTCCACTTTCAGAATGACCCAGCGGCCAGGAATCACACGAGCGAGATCCGCATCACCACCGAACTCGATCCAAACCTGGAGACACACAGCTTTCGGCTCG
>JANNPR010000927.1:0-3409 GCA_031400345.1 Planctomycetota bacterium
AGAGCGGTTGCGAACCGAAATAATTGGCGGGAAGATCGGTTACAAAGTCCTCATCGCTCCCCTCTCCCAATCGCACGGATTGATCATCTCCTCGAAAGCTTGTGGCCTGGGCGATCGAAAGATACAGCTGATCGGCTGACAACGGTCGGATAGGAAAACTGGCCAGCGATTGAATTCGTTTCGCTTCTAATTGGGACGCGTTGGATGAAGCGATCGAGGCATCGCCGGGCTCACCCGCGCCGTGTTGGTAGAGCTCGCTTTGCAGAATGACTCTGAGCATTCGCTTGACATCGTGTCCATGTGACGCGAAGTCTTGAGCGAGTAGATCGAGGATCTTGCGATCGATGTCGACCGATGCAGCAGCATTCGGCAACGCGATGTCATCCAATGAAACGACGAGCGCTGTGCCGAAAAGCCGCTCCCAGGTCTGGTTCACCGCGTGTCGCGCGAAGAACGGATTTTCTTCAGAGGTCAACCAGCTTGCCAATTCTTGTCGGCGATTATCCGACATTGCCAGGGACTTTCCACCGGGTACGACTGGGTAAACTGTTTTCTGTGGCCGAGAACCATCGGGATTGGCCGGTAGCGACGGAATCGGAATCCGCAGCTCGCCATGCGATCGCTCCCACACGATTGTGAACACGTCTCCCTCTGGCTCCTCGACGGGATTGAGTTTCCTTAGCCTGGCAAAAAATGCCGACAAGCCTTGGAAGTCCTGTTGTTTCCAACTCGTATGCGGATGATCGTGGCATTCGGCGCACTGGAGCGTACAGCCAAGGAACTTCTTACTCACACCCGCCGCCAGCATCGTGGGATTGGCGTCGTATCGCAACAAAAAGTTGGCTGGCCCGCTGGTCTCCGAGGAACCCGTCGCTGTAATCAGCTCGGCTGCAATTTGTCCCCATGACTCGTTGCTCTTAAACGACTGGAATAAAAAGCGTTGCACCAGCCGGCCGTTATAGGTGGGTTGCTCGAAGGGACGAGCATCCAGCAAATATTCGGTCCACATGCGACTCCAATGATTGGCTGCGTCGTGGGAATCGAGCAGTGCGGCAATTAGCGTTTTTCGATCTACCGACTTGTCGTCCGCGATTTGTTTTTCAGCAAGTCGCATGGGCGGAATACGACCGCACACGTCGAGCCACAGGCGACGAACGAAAGCCGTGTCATCCACCAGCGGGGCAGGCTGAATGTTTTGCGATTGCCACGATTGAATTAGGATCTCGTCCAACCGATTGGTGACCGTAACTTCGTCGGACACGTCACCCGCTGCTATGCCGATCAGTACGGCTGCCCAGCAGATACTTCCCACCATGCTAGATACCTCGACGTAGATACGACTCCGATTCGGATAATTCGTCGATGTTAACGGATAGATAGGTTGATTGAAACAACATCCGACTCAGACCTACCTAGCTCAAAATGTGAGCGTCTATCTTTTCCAACAGCTGATCGCTAACAAACCGGCCGTGGTTGACGTGAGATTTGGCCAAGGCCAGATCATCCTTTTCGGCTTCCGCGTCCAATCATCATGAGGACATGAGGTACGAGAGCCGGTGCTTCGGTCTTAGTGCCTCGAGAAGGAATGAATGCAAAATATTGAGACCGCTGTGGGTTCTCTCGCACGGAACATAAGTGTCGTGAAAGTCAGCTTTGCATCTCAAACGATCGTTCGTTAAGCTGACGTTTACATTTTTTTCCATTCACGATTTCTGTTCGGGGGCGGACATGTTTGTTAACTCGTACCGACCGCGACGCGGCGGTTTTACGCTCATTGAGTTATTGGTAGTAATCGCGATTATTGGCATCCTGGTTGCTTTGTTGCTTCCGGCAGTTCAGGCGGCGCGCGAGGCGGCCCGTCGCACGCAATGTGTCAACAACCTGAAACAGCTTGGACTTGCCATCCATAACTACCACGACAGTTTCAAAACATTTCCGCCAGGTCATATCAGTTGCAATACTTTTCCGAACGCATGCACAGGCGGTGTGAATCTTAACGGTTCATGGCTTACGATGTGGGCAATCGCCATCCTTCCGTACATTGAACAGCAGCCGCTGGCCGACAAGTACAATAATAATTTGGTGAACTGGAATCTGGCCAATAGGCCTGTGATCCAGACATTCGTTGCGGCATACACTTGTCCATCCGATATCAACACACGCGCCCTCGCCGTCCCGGAAAGTGGTCCCGCAAGCACTGCAGCCGTAAATGCGCCCTATGCGCCCGGTTCTTACGCAGCAGTGTCCGGCGTCACCGCAGTGAGGGGTGGTCAAAACTGGGATGAAGGAAACCCGGCGCCCGGGACGAATAAGGGGATACTTCACGTAAACTATCCCAACGGTGCTACTGTGGAGCGGATAGCCGACTTAACCGACGGGTCATCGCGAACCTTGATGGTGGGCGAGCGTCATACCATTAGCCGGAATCGTCGGCGAATTTTCTGGGCCTATTCTTATCCGGCCTACAGCACGGGATCCATCCATCTCGGATCCCCAACGGCTTTCGGTGTGCCGGATTACAGCAGGTGTTTCGCGTTGCCTCCACTCGGTGCGGGTGCGCATAGCAATGATTGCAAGCGGACGTTCGCCAGTCTCCACCCGGGCGGCGTCAACTTCTCTGTGGCGGACGCCTCGGTTCAATTTGTGGCGAAGACCATTGACCGAAGAATTTTAGCCGCACTTGTCACCATTCAAGGGGGTGAAGTTGCCGACTTCCAGTAAAAGCCTTGGGTGGAACGTAATTGGTCCATGAGTGCCCTAGGCCAGTCGACTCAGTATCAGTAGCTTTGGATCGAAGCGGAATGAATTCCGTTTTCCTTAATCTCAGGAACCGGATGCATGTTGGATCGACACGCTTGGCTCGCCGGCGCAATGACCTTGAGTTCGATTGCTGTCGCCGGTTGCGGGGGCGACACGACCTTTGATGTGGCTCCCGTTTCCGGCCAAGTCAAAATGGACGGTAAGCCGCTGGCAAAAGTAATCGTTACGTTTTCTCCAACGGAGGGGGGTAGGGAAAAGCCACTTTCGGTTGGAACAACGGACAGTGAAGGTCGATTTACACTCCGTACTTCGACCGGACAAATGGGAGCCATCCCCGGGATGCATAATGTCATGATCGCCGACACGTCCGACCTCGCCCCAGGCGAATCGCTCCCCGACGACCGCAGCCAGTGGAAAACGCCAGACAATCCCATCCCAGAAAAATATTCCAACCCGGAGAAGCCGGAGTTTACGTTCAGCGTACCGCCCAAAGGCTCCGAGTCCGCGAATTTTGAAATTAAGAAAAACTGACTGGGCAGGTTTTGAAAACCATTATTTTATGTGGGTTAGGATTTCCATCCTAACCCACGTTTTTTTGTTACCTCGCCGTGAATAATCACTGGGTTCGGTGTCGACGGATATTCAATGG
>JANNPR010000952.1:0-3439 GCA_031400345.1 Planctomycetota bacterium
GCCACAGTCTGATTGGCAACATCGGAGGCGACAGGGGCCGAATTGCTATTCCGCACATCAATGGAAAGCGTGCGGACATCCGAAAGCATTCGCCCCACGTCCCCATTCCCTTGGTCGCTGACTGTGATCGTGATGGGATGCCGGCCGAGATCCGCAGCCGTAGGTGTCCAAGTGAGTAAGGCCCTTCCATAAATCGCAGTGGGTGTCAAAGTCGCCGCCGCCGGTAAACCGGTTACAACATAATCGAGCGGCTCCTGATCGATATCCTTTACCAACACGAACAGCTCAAAGGGCTGGTCAACGACAGCAACCCGATTGGCCAACGGTCCGAGCACAGGCGGATCGTTATCCGAAATGATCGTCACGACGAAGCTGAACAGACTTCGTTCGACCGAGCCTTCGCCATGACCATCGCCATCGTCCTCGGCGTGTAATGTCACGGTGTAGTCGCGACGGTCGCCTGCTCCCGGTGCGAAATTGAACTCACCGGTACCGTCGCCATGATCGACAAATGACGCGAAAGAGGGGAGCTCGAAGCCGGGCATCGCGCTGGTCGCCGACAACGTCACGGGATTTCCATCTGGATCGACGACGTTCACCGGAACTTGCAGCGTGGCACCTCGATTCACGCTGACATTGGAGATAGACGTAATATTCGGCGGACGATTTAGATTGCGGACCTTTAGATCAACGGAAACTTCGCTGTTTAACGGCGTACCGGTGCCGTTGCCATCGTCGGTGGCGGTGAAATGCACTGTGTACAATCCCTCGGCATCGAACGGAGGTATCCAATGGAACGTCGCCGTTTCGGCGTCAAACGTCGCGCCCGCCGGCAGGTCGCTCGCCAGATACGTAACGGGCGAAACGCGACCCGGGGGATTCAGAGACCCATTTGGAAGACGATCTGGAAGCTCAAAGGTTGGATTGTCAGCATCGAACGCGAATGCTCGGTAGGTCAACTCCTGTCCCTCGGTGATCGTCAAACCGTCAAGTGGGTCGAATACTGGGGCGGAATTGGCGTTGAGCACTTCAAACGTGGCGGTAGCCGAAACCGATTGATTGCCCGCCGTCAGCCTGATCGGCACCTGATGGGTTCCTGCCTGATGAAAGCCAGGCGTCCATTCGATGCGGCCCGATTTCGGATCCAACAGGGCGCCGTCCGGCAACGCGTCACTCGTAAACCTCAGGTCATCATCATCCGGATCCGCGCCGGTAAAGAATGCCACATAGCGTACCCCTTCCCGCAAGGTGCGCTGGATGGGTGCGGTAAGCGTGGGAGGTCGATCGGCTGTGGCGACGAACAGATCCATCGAATGGCTGACGACGTTCGTGCCGTCGCTGACGTAAACCGTTACGTCGCGATACGTGCCAGCCGCCTCGAAGTTGGGGTCCCAACGCAGGGTATGTGTGTCCGATGTCATTGTGGCAAATGGAGGCAGCCGATCTGCCCAAAAGATCAGCGTATCCCCGTCGGCGTCCGTGGCGGTAACCGGCAGAACCATCGCCTGGTTCTCGTTCATCTGGATTGTGTTGGGAAGCGGGCCGAACGACGGCGGGCGATTGCCACCCGTGACGTTGATCGTCCACTGTTGGCTCTCCCATCCGCCCCGACTGTCAAACACGTACACAACCACGGGTGCTGTAGAAGGTGTGCCGGTCGACGTTGGCCAGACAACCTCGCCGGTGCTTGAATTGACGGTCATTCCATTCGGACCGTGATGCAACAGATAGGCAAGGGCCACTCCGTCTGGGTCTTGGGCCTGGGCCGCGTAGCGGTAGGTTTGTCCCGCGGTGAGTTGCGGAACCGGTGTGCTGCTGAAAAACGGCTTTTCGTTGGGAGCGGGCACCGCCGATACTCCCGCGTCAAAGTCCACGGATGCGAAATCCGCCGCCGTCACATGGAGCGTTCGCGCGGTGGTGGTTTGGTCCGGTCGCAATCGGACCGCGTCCGGCAAGTTCGGTTCCAAACTGATCAACCATCGCCCGTCTGATGTGCGAGCGAAATCGCCTTGCGGAATTCCCTCGGGAACGGTGACTGGATCCAGAACCAGCAACAACGGGAGCCACAAATCGTAGTCGCCTTTGTTGGTGACTTCGACTTCGTATCCGATGATCTGTCCCAGCCGACTTAACCGACTGTTTTTAAACGTGATATCCACAAACGGCGAGAAATCGCTGACGGCGGTGAACTCGACTTGGTACGGTGCTCCGAGCGAGAAGCCACCGCTGCCGAGAATCGTATCGCCGATGGTCAACGCGTACTCGGCGGCTTCCAACCCTTCGACATGCAACAACGCCGTGCGTGAGGCTGGGTCGTAGTCCACTCGGCGAATCGTGGCTGAGTCGCCATCCGCGGTCAACAGACTGTAGTTTAACGCGTTGATGACCGATCCGATTTCGTCGCCAACGCCGACGAACATGTCCTGGTCGTAGGTTACCGTGACCAGCGACAACGGTAACGGCACGATTGTCTGGTGAGCGGGATTGGTGGCGACGACTGCCGGCACTCGGATTGGATTGAGCACATCAACCTGTGTTGACTGGCTGATCAGCAATCGGCCGTCACTCGTGGTGAGCACGATATCGCCACGCGTTCCGCCCTGCGCCACGGCTACCTGTTTCAGTGTGGCGCGATCGATCATCGTCAGTTCACTGCCGTCGTCATCTTGGCCAGTGTTGTGCGACACGAACAACAAGCCATCCAGCGCTGTCCCGGGCCGGCCGAACGCCAGCGAATCGATCGGCGTATCGAACGTCAGCATCACTTCCGCTCGCCGGCGATCGGTAAACTGGACGACCTGTTCGCGATCTGGCCAGGTGGTCGCCCAAAGTGTGCCATCGGGAGCGAATGCCAAACTGCCGACGCGGAGATCCAGATCGCGGCTGTAATGCGTAAATAAACTTGTTTGCGGATCGAAAATCTCGACGCCCTTTCCAGACGAAACAAAAAGCCGCCCCGAGCCGGGCTGGACCGCCAGTGCCATCGTCAGACCGTCTCCATGGCTAGCGATGATTTCCCCGGTGGCGGGGTCGAGTTGCAAGAGGGGCCCGCCGCCGGTGACAGCCCAAAGTCGACCTTGCGGATCGAACGTCAAGTTGAAGATCGGATGTTCGAGCTCGGTCAAGACCTGGTCCGCCGCACCACCGTCCCGCTCAAAGCGATACAACTGATTGCGCGACGGCCCGCCGCTGACCAAAAACGATCCATCGGGCGCTTCCGCCAAACCCATGGGGCCGATTCCCGCATGACTTTCCAAAAAGCCTGTGGCAAAAGCGCGGGCCGAGAACGGTTGCAGGACGTCGTTGAATTCGGAAGGATTGGTGAGTGGCGTCTCCGCCCTCACACCTTGTTCGGCCTGTGTGAACAGGGGGTTCGTGGAAGGCTGAGGGATCGGTTCGGGAGCTTGACCAAAGTTTGGCGGAGTCGTGCCGCCGACTG
>JANNPR010000960.1:0-3596 GCA_031400345.1 Planctomycetota bacterium
GCTCTGTGCCCTATCCCATTGTTCAGCTCCACCGACATACTTATCGCTTGCTGGATCACGGAAGCCGAGTCGAACCCGGTAGTTTTCCAGCCCCAAGCTCTTGAGCACATATTTTGTCATATCGATGCAGCCGCGGAATTCCTCTTCGACCTGCTCATCGGTGCAGAAAATATGCGCGTCGTCCTGGGTAAACCCGCGAACTCGAGTCATCCCATTCAGTTGTCCGGACTTCTCATGTCGGTAAACGGTTCCGAATTCAGCCAACCGCAATGGCAATTCGCGATAACTACGCGGTACCGTCTGATAGATCATCACATGGTGGGGGCAATTCATCGGCTTTAATAAATAACGTTCCTGTTTGCCCGACCATGTCTCAAGTAATCGAACCTTCTCTTCCAGGGGTGATTCGAATCGATATTGTTTGAGATCCGCGCCCAGGACCAACGCAGCCTCGACGAGTTTTCGCTCTTGTTCCGGGGCAAACCGGCTCGACTCCAATCCTCGCTGTAGCGCATCGACGAGCTGACCGGCATCGTGGTCGAAAATGGGGGGAAACTGCGCGTCGCGGTAATACGGAAAGTGACCGCTGGTCTGATAGAGTTCTACGCGGCCGATATTGGGGGAATAGACGGGCAGATAGCCGCGTCTACGCAACTCATCGCGGACAAAGTTTTCTAAGACGCCGCGAATAATAGCCCCCTTGGGCTGCCAGAGCACCAAACCTTGTCCGACCTTGTTTTCCACAGAGAACAACTGATGCTGCTTTCCAAGCAATCGGTGATCCCGTTTTTTCGCTTCTTCTATGCGTTGGAGATGGGCATCTAATTCTTGTTGCGTAAAAAACGCCGTTCCGTATAGTCGTTGCAGTTGTTCTCGCGATGCGTCACCTTTCCAATAGGCGCCGGCGACAGACAGCAACTTGAAAGCGCCGATCGCTCCAGCACTGGGGATGTGTGGTCCTCGGCAGAGATCGAGGAATTCACCTTGGCGGTAAAAGGAAACCGTTTTGTGTTCGGCCAAACCCTGATCGATGTGTTCGACCTTAAAATGTTGCCGTAGGTCGTCACAAATCTGTCGAGCGTTATCGCGGGGTTCTTCCAACCGTTCAAAGGGCTCGTTCAGCGCGACGATTTTTTTCATTTCCGCTTCAATCGCCGGAAAATCTTGTTCAGAAACCGGCTTTGGCGAAGTGATATCGTAATAGTAGCCCCCTTCAACGGTGGGACCGAAAGCCAACTGCACGCCGGGAAACAATCGCATCACCGCGCGAGCCATTACGTGCGCACAGGAGTGGCGCATAATGTCCAGTGATTCGGCATCTTTCTTCGTGAGAAGCCGTAGCTCCACTTCGCCATCTGTAGGCAACGGATAATCCAGACCGACGTTTTTTCCGCTGACCTGAGCTGCGAGTGCAGCTTTGGCAAGCCCTGGGCCAATCGAAGCCGCAACCTCTCGAGGTGTGGTGGACTGTTCAAAGGATTTTATCGAGCCATCAGGGAGTCGAACGTTTAGCATGATGATGCGTTTGAAGTAGGAGGATTGTCAGATATTGCGCATCGATACAAAGGATGCAAAAAACGGAAATATCCGACAACGTGTGGGTAACCTACATGAATTCGAACGATTGGGGCAAGGCAGTATTGGGTGCAAGCAAGTTCGCTGCACCAATCGGCCGACGATGGACTGACGTCTCCGCAGTCGATCACCTCGTAGCCAATATCGGAAAGACCGCTAACGCCCTTGCCCAACGGGTTGCGGAGCATAGGGTCGGAAGTCCGTATAGCCTTTTTCGCCTGTGGGCGAGTACCAGTCGGAAACCGGCGCTTCTTCCGACAGAGGCCAATCGTTTTTGAACCGCTCCACGAGATCCGGGTTACTTATGAATGGTCGTCCGAACGCAATTAGATCGGCGTGTCCTTCGGCAATTACGTGCTCAGCGGTTCCCCGAGAGTAGCCACAGTTGCCCATGAGCGGGCCGTGATACACTTCGCGAAACTCGGCCAGGGTCATTGGCGCGCCAATTTTGTGGAAGCCAAAGGCGAGCCCGTCCATAACGTGCAGGTACGCCAACCCGAACTGTTCGAGTTGGCTGGCCACAAACGTAAACTGCTCACGGTAGTCAGGCGACCCCATGTCGTTGAAAGCTCCGTTGGGAGAGAGCCTCACGCCGACCCGGCGCGCGGGCCAGACGGTCGTGATCCCTTGGATAACCTCCTTGAGAAAGCGAAAGCGGTTTTCGATGTTGCCGCCGTACTGGTCCGTTCGATGGTTCGTCTTCGACTGGAGGAAGGTGTCGATGAGGTAGCCGTTAGCACTGTGAACCTCGACGCCGTCGAAACCCGCCGCCTTCGCTCGCTCGGCGGCTCGCCGGTAGTCATCCACAACCCGCGGAATCTCGGACGTTTCCAAGGCTCTGGGCACTTCGTGAGGCTGCTTGCCTATCGGGGTGTGGATGTACGGCTCGTTGATCTTAATGGCCGAGGGAGCGACAGCGGGCTTCCCGCCATGGAAGCTGCTATGGGAGGAGCGTCCAAGATGCCAAAGCTGGAGAAAGATCACACCATTATTTTCATGTACGGTGTCGGCGACATGCTTCCACTGCTCAGTCATCTCGTCGGTGTAGATGCCCGGTGACTCGTTCCAGCCGTTCGCTTCCTCGGAGATCGTAGTCGCCTCGGTGATGAGCAGGCCCGCAGCACTTCGTTGTTTATAGTATTCGGCCATCAATTGATTTGGGACCCGACCGGTTCCGGCTCTGGAGCGGGTCATGGGGGCCAAAACTATTCGGTTCCGCAGGGTGAGGTCGTGCAGAATGAAAGGCTGAAATAAAGCGCTAATCGACATTGGGTATCCATTCGGTTCGGAAAGAAAGTTTTCAGCGATTTCGTAGGTTTGGGACGGATCCGTCACGGCCTTTCCTCAGGCCGATCTTGCCTGTGGCTCGCCGCGTAAAACATTATCTGATGTACCTGCGAGGCAGCCAAGTACGAGGAAATCCACCGGCCACACCAGCCCTTGAGCGGCGCCAATGAATTCGTTATAAATTGTCTGCCTGTAGAATGTTAAATCGTTCGGGCGGTTAGCTCAGTTGGTCAGAGCGCCACGTTGACATCGTGGAGGTCGTAGGTTCGAGTCCTATACCGCCCATTTGTTCATAACACGCGCCGAAATCACATCTTAAGTTACCTGTCAGCGGTTGGCAGTGCGGCCATTTTCCTGGGAGCCAAAACGGTACATACAGTTTTGCGCATCTGCGAAAGGTTTGCACATGCCCCGTCTCAGACGATCTTTTTATTGCGGACTTCCTGGCAGCTGCAACACCCCAACGATGGCAAAACGTCAGTCACGCTGACAAAGCTATGCGATGCGATCCTGAACTACGCAAAGAGTGAGGTAAACGCCTGAACGCATAAACATGTGGCTTCTGAATTGTATGTGTCCTTCGTTACGGCTGGCGCCACATAAGCAGAATATCGAGAGATGTGTGCAGGTCACTTTCTGCCCGCTCGGTCCGGTCCGAGAACTGGCGGCAAGTAAACCGCTCCCAATCACGCTTGCGCCTGCAAAGAGAGGTTCTGGAGTTCTGGCCACTTGGC
>JANNPR010000979.1:0-1992 GCA_031400345.1 Planctomycetota bacterium
TCTCGGCCGGAGTTACGTCTTCATTAGATGCACTTTGCGCAGGCGGAACCTCAGCCGATGCAGTTGCTGCCGCGTTATTTGGAGCCGCAGTAGAATCGCCTGAGCCACCCCCAGAAGATCCCCCTCCCTTCCCATCGGCCATTCGAGCCGCCGCTAGTATCTCCGCAACCGACATCTTTTTCTTTTCAGCCATACTCACCGCCCGTATCGCCACACGAAAGCGTGAAGAGCAAATAGACAATCCGCGCCCGCCGAGGCGGACACTAAGCGCAGAACTCGCATCAGTTTGCCCAAGTTGTAGCTCACCAGCATACCTTGTCAACGGCGGGTATTTTCCGGTTGCAGAACGAACACAGTTTCACCGGGACTTTTCACCATCCCAGCAAATTTATGCGACAATTTGCCGCAGAGAACAGCGACGCAAAGCAACAAGCAGCGCGAGCAGACGACACTTGGAACTTCCCACTGTCATTCTTGTAGTTCCGGTATGCAGGCGTCTTAGTGTTCATTTGTTGAACTACGAAATACACGAAACAGACGAAAAGGAAGACGACAGCATTTCACATCTGTTCCCGTTGGAATTGCATACGACGGGCATGTCCTCGCGTCTCAGGGCCGGGCCACCTGACGGGTCGGCCGAAATTAGGACAGTCGAATTAGTCCAACGGGCGTTGAACTACTCGGGCAAGCCGGGTGGCGTTCGGGTCGGGCAACTGCAGGGGCGAAAACTCACTCGCCTCACACCGCTTGCGTTGCTCCACTCGGCATCCGAAGATATCGCAGCTTCCCACGCCCTTTGACGCTCATTCCTCGCGTCCCAGGGAAGTGCCACCCTGCATGTTCTTTACTTTGTGGAGCGAGCGCAATGCCCATCAGTCCCGATTGGTTGCAGCGGCTGAACCTCACAACAGATTACGCAGAGCTGCAAGACATTTTCGCGCAAATAGCGGCGGATGCCGAGTCCAGCCCGCACGATTTACAACTCGCCGAAACCATCGACCAGGCCATCCAACGTCTGATCCAAGAGCGAACCAGAGACCAGCGCGAGCTGAACGAAGTGCAAACGCAGTACGAGGCATTTAAGGAAAGCAACCGGGGAGTGGTCGGCTGGTTCAAGCGTCATCTTCCATTCACAGAGACGCGTCGACAAGAGTCCGAGCACCGAGATGAGGTAGCCAATCAATCCGCGGAAATCTTGGGCGATAATTTGGTGATTGCTCGCGCCCAAATTATCAAGGAGCGGCTGCTTCCCATCGATCGTCGACGGCTGGGGCAACGAGCTGCCGATTGGCAAGTCCAATGGGATCGTTCCCATTTAAAACCACAGGCCTCGGCTTCCCTGCTGGTACAGTTAAATGCCGAACTAGAGAGCTCGCAGGCTTTTGTAGACGAGCTAAAACGAGATATTGAGGCCTTTGGTGCGGCGGAATTCCGTGACGTTGTGGGTCGTCAGCGGCGCGACGCAGATTTAGCAACGGCGCGCCGCGAATTGGACACTCTCAAACTAGAGATCCAGACCGAAACGGCATTGAAACAATCCGGGCTTCGGCAAATTGTGACGCATATCGCCAATGAACTCAATGCCACGGACATGGAGTTTCGACACGATGGTCATCAGATAGAGAAGTTACGGTTGGCTCTGAACCGCTTAGAAGAATCCCAGGCGAACGTTGCCAAACTCGTCGCGACCGTTAGCCAAGTAAGTGGGTTGGCGAAGCAATTACAAGCCTGGCCTGAGCAACTACAACAAGCACGTCAGGCACTCGCCAAAATCGAGGCGGAACGAGCGGCAGCAGCGCAAGCCGGCGCCGCCAAAACGGCCGTGATTCAAGAGCGGCAAGGGCGGCTCGTAGATGCCCAGCGTACCGCCGAGCAAGCAGCGCAAATGCTCGCCAGCTTGCAAGGAGCGTACGACGCTCATTTGGCTCAGTGCGCTTCACAAATGAGTATGCCACAGATGGCAGAAATGGAGCCTTCGGCATCCCATCTGCC
>JANNPR010000995.1:0-2414 GCA_031400345.1 Planctomycetota bacterium
GTCGAATCTCCTCCAGCGATGCCTGGTCGACCAATTTGCCTCGCATAATGATACCCACGTGCGTACAGAGTCGCTCGACGATTTCCAGCACGTGCGATGTCAGAAATACTGTCGATCCTCGGCCCACATATCCAGCCAACGTGTCACGTATGACTCGGGACGTGACCACATCGACCCCTTCGAACGGCTCGTCCAGGAACAGCAGGTCGGGATTGGGGAGCAGAGCTGCGGCCAAAGCTAGTTTCTTGCGCATGCCATGGGAAAATTCCATGACAAGTTTGCGCGGATCGTCCGCAAGGTCCAATAACGTTAATAGCTCACCAATGCGGCTGCGAATGGTTAGCTTAGGAACCGAATACATTCGCCCCACGAACGTCAGGTATTCACGTGCGGTAAGGTTTTCGAAAAGAGCCAGTCCCTCTGGTACGACGCCGATGTGTCGTTTTACGTCTAATGCTTCTGCAGAATTGGCTAGGTCTCGATCCAACAGTCGTATGACGCCGCTGGACGGGATCAGTAACCCAGTGAGCATCTTGATCGTAGTCGACTTACCAGCCCCGTTCGGTCCCAAAAAACCGTAGAACGTACCTCGCTCGACCCGCAAGTCGATATGATCGACGGCACAGAAGTTACCGAAGTTACGTGAGAGCGAGTGCGTTTCGATCGCCAGACTCATTTGGATTGGTCCAGCAACCACTGTATCGCCGCCGGCCCAGTTTCATTCGGGGAGCCGGTATAAAGATGGAGGCTGTTCTTTGATCCCGAAGCCGTATATGCGGACTTCACCATATCGACAGTCTGCTCGGTTTCCCCAGCTAACCAAGTGTGCTGGGGTGCTGCTAAGGCCAACAACCCGGGCACATCGCCGTATTTGGCACCGCCGGGCAGAAAGTTCGGATCGTGAATGTCTAAAACTTTGCCAAAACGGAATCCTGCGGAATCGATGACTGCGCAATGAATTGCAGCACCGGACTGAGCTCTAGCGGCCGCTGCAATCGGACCGACGCCACCTAACGCCACTAGATCGATTTCTTTTGGTTGACGCTCATGGCTACGCACGAATCCAACCATCGTCAACACATCGTGCACCCGCTTCGCGAACAAAGTATGGTTATACCCAAACGTGTACGCGGCAACTTCACGTGAATTCCCAACTCGAGCCGTTTTGGAAACCGGCTTCCCATCCACGAGAAACTCGCCCTGATCAAGGAGGTCCACTCCGACCACACCAATACCTGCGTCGACCAACCGTTGAACGTCGGCTGTGGGCTTGTCGCCTTCCGAAAACATTCCACTCTTGCCTTCGTCGGATAACCAAATCACCACTCGACCTTTCCATTCCTTAGGGAACAGAAAAACAACAGGCAGCTCTTCACCACGCGACTTGTTGCGCACCAAGCCCACCATTCGCAAATATTCCCCGGCGTCCTGTTTGACTTTTTGGTCGTATTCGAGATCGGTCCCCTGCGGTATTTGCCTACCGATAATGGCGTCCACGCCGGAACCGGCCAGCTCGCGGAACCGGGCCATGGATGCCGAGTCCTTGGGCGACACCTGTGTCAATTGACGTTCTGCGTCATCGTGCCACCAACGGAGTAAATCTCGCTCGAACTTCTCGCCGCCCTCGGGTTGGGGATGTTTTTCATCCCAGACTGTCATCTCCTTTTGCGATAATCTCGGGTAGTCGCGTTCCTCAATTGGCTCGTTTGCGCCGATCCCAAGGTGCTTGTTGAACCAGTGATACATCGCGGTCCGCGAAACATAGTTGTAGTTGTGCCCGAACTCTAACCGCGAAATCAGCGAGACATTGTCAGCGGCACCAAGCTGTCGATACAGTTGTTGCAACTCAGGGAAACCCTTCGTTGTCATTTCCTTGGTCCAATCATCAGCCGCGGATAATCCCAACGGCTTTGGGGCAAACAGTCCCGCGATTTCGACATTGCCCGTATCAATTCGAAGCAAGCTGGCATTTTCACAGGTACAACCACCTTGCATGGCGGTCGATACCATCACCGCCGGGAACGCGACGGCAGGCCTCGGATCGATCGCGCAAAGAATGAAGGTTTGCGTACCGCCACCACTGGCCCCCGTGACACCTATCCGGGCCGGATCGACATCTGGCAAAGAAGTGATGAAATCCAGTGCTCGAATTGAATTGTAGGTCTGCAACCCCATGACGGATTGCAAATGAGTCTCAGCTTGCGGACTGTATAGGCCCCAATTCTCGACCGTGTTCATTTCGGGGCGCTGCTTGCCGAATCGATGACCAATTTCAAAGGAGATTTGCAGGCTATCCGCGTAGCCAATCATGTCGTAATGAAACACGACACAGCCCATTCGCGCCAATTGAACGCAGCGAGCCTGCAATACACTCCGCCCGCCTTCCTCGAATTTTTCGCCGCCCTTTTCGATTT
>JANNPR010001115.1:0-5074 GCA_031400345.1 Planctomycetota bacterium
CGAAAAAGTCAGGCATCAACCGCAACTACGAAGAACTGTCTCGACAACAGCTATTAAAAGTTGCCGAATTAAAAGGCCTACAGAATAAATTCCTCATGGAAGAAAAGCAAATTGTTGGGTTAGATGAGCAGTTGAGCGCCCTGGAAGCTGCCATTTCTGAGTTTCGAACTCTGGAACGAGAACGAAAATTGTTGGAAGACAATTACGCCCTGTACGCGGAGAGCTTGGAAAAATCTCGGATCGCAAACGTGATGAATTTGGCTGAAATTTCCAATGTTTCGATCATTTCACCGCCCACAGCCGGGCTCTTGCCCGTCTGGCCGCGGATGAAACTTGTGATCGCGGCCGCTTTCATAACTGGGATATCCTTGGGTACCGCCATCGGATTCGTGATGGAAGTGCGCAAATCGCGGCGTCCTCAACCCGTTTGATTCGCGTCACGGAGACGACAAATGTCCAAACGAAACGAGACGCAATCGGATCCCGCGGAGTTTGAAAAATTCGATATCGTGGTTCTGAGCAGGGTGAAGTGGGAGTTGGCGCCCAGCATCCCGGAGCATACGGTCAAGGTTCTGAAGACGAAGAATCGAATTCTCGTCGTGGAACCGTTATTGTCCTTGCCAACGGCGATTCGTGAAGCGCGATTTCAAAATCGGCGGTGGGAGGCGTCCTCCGGCTTAAGGAAATTGGCCAGCGATTTCTGGTGTTATTCCCCACCTCTAATTGGCGTTCCTGGACATACCCGCTGGGCGAGTGCTCATCGTGTGAACTCGTTTCTGTCGGCCTTTCTGATAAAACGAGTGATGCGCCAAATTGGCTTTCGCAGTCCCCTCATCTGGGCATTCAACTATGATCAAGGCGGAATTATCAGGCGGCTAACGGACTGCGCCTTTCTCTCGATTTACGACTGCGGTGATAATTACGAAGCGTTGGCCAAGGACGATCGACATCGTGAATTGGTGCGGCGATATGAGCAGGAGAGCTGTCATGCGGCCGATATCGTCTTCGCCTGCAGCAAAATGCTGGGTGAGACGCGGCGCGTCCACAATCCGCGCACGTACGAGGTTAATTGTGCAGCCGATCTCGAGTTTTTCGGGCGCGCCCAGGATTCGGCAACCGAAGTTCCCGATGACATCGCCAGGCTCCCTAAGCCCGTGCTCGGTTACACGGGTACGGTTGATCCTTACAAACTCCGCATCGACCTGATTCGCCACCTCGCCAAAGCGCATCCCGATTGGTCAATCGCATTCGTGGGCTACATTTGGTACGGTTTCGACAAGAGCACCTTTAGCGACCTGCCGAATGTTCACTTACTGGGCGGTAAACCCTATGACGCTTTCCCCGGATACCTGAAAGGGATGGATGTCTGCCTTGGCCCATTCAACATCAACGAAGTCACTCGTTTTGGTGATCAATTAAAGATCTATGAGTACCTGGCAGCGGGACGTCCTGTAGTCAGTACCACCTGCCCCGCCGCCGAGCGCGTCCAAGAAGTCGTGCATATCGCAGACGAGCCTGACCAATTTATGGCTGCGGTCGAAAAGGCACTGCTCGATACGCCAGATGCCATGGCGCAAAGGCTCCAAGTCGTTCAGGCGCATTCGTGGGCCAATCGAGTCAACCAGAAATGGGATTGGATTCGCCAAAGTCTGACGAAAGAGGTAAGGGTGAAGCATTGAGCCAAATTCGAAAAACGAAATTGAATATATAAGAGGAGGTTAATGGATTTGCATTCCGGCCGTTAGTGCGGTGCGCGCCGATAGGTGGATGTCACAGATTAACGTGCTCAACTGTGCCCTTGATGAAGTGGTAAAATGTCTCAATGACGATTATTGGTCGGGGGCTGATTGCGAGAGCTTTGACTTCCTGCGACTTAGGCGACGTCGTCGTATTCGCGGCAGGGGTGAGCGATTCTGCATCCCACGATCTCTCGGCATATCAACGCGAATTTCAATTGCTCCAAACAACTTTACACCAATGCAGCCGGGAGGACCGTCGTTTGGTCTATTTCTCAAGCGCCGGTCGTATTTACGGCGAGTATGAAGGACGCCGCGACGAACAGACTCCGTGTTTGCCGATAAGCAGATACGGGTGCCATAAGGTTGAGTGCGAAATGGCGATTCGCGCGGCCCCATGTGCTCATTTAATTGTTCGTCTTCCCAATCTTGTGGGAGCCCAACAGAACCCACAACAACTCATTCCGCAATTAGTGCTTCAGACACTTTCCGGGCAAGCCACAATCTTAAAGCGGGCGACTCGGGATTTGCTGGGTACGGATCGATTCTCGAAGATTTTGACGGAAGTTTTGGTCAATGCTACCGACCGTGAAACGATCGTGCTCGCCTCGGGAATTTCGGTTTCGGTAGACGCAATACTTTCGCAAATCCAAAGTCTTCTTGAGCGCGATGTGTCCGTCACGTTTGTCGATGCGGGAGACAGGCAGGAATTCTGTGTTGACCAGATGCGCCGGCTTGCACCAAACCAATGTGACTTTCCAAGCAACTATCCGCAGCTACTTCTCCAGCAATACGTTCCTGGCCTTAGCCAGCACTTAGAACGCATCACCGGTACCGGATAATACTTGACCTTGCTAGTCACTGATGTTCAAGGAGGCAATCAGTTCGCCATCGTTTTCCAATTCATAAGACAAAACCTATCGAAATCTATAGACATCCACACAATTTTTGCAATTTCCAAATTCTTTCCAGATTTCTTGATGGCAAAAAGGCTCGGGCGGTGCTTTATCAAATAGGAAAGTGAAGCCGTTGCTTCACTCGCAGCTTGTTCGCACCGGAGGGTACCGGCCATGCCAGCCTGCGCCCGCAAAGAAATAGTCCGCCAAGGCGAATCCGGAATCTACCATTGTTGGGCGGCTTGTCGGGTCAGACTTGGTTTTTTTGCGGCTGCTTCCGAAATCACGGCCAAGGGACCAAGGATCCTCAATTTGAAACGTTCCAATGCAAGTCTGAAATCACCGCAGATCTCCTAGTCTTCCCCAAAAAGGAGCCTGGCTTACTGGCTTACTATTTTTTACTATTTTTGGGCTTACTCTTTTTGCCCCCAAAACGATTCGCTTACGAATTGTCTCACCGCATCAACGTCTCTCGTTCCGATCAACGCTCGAATCACATTCCTATTCCGCAACGCCAACCACATTGGATGGTCGTCGCCCGTGGATCCAATCAACACCCCCGTTCCCGACTTTCCTTTCGAGTCAACAACGGTCAAACCGATTTCGTGACTTGCCAGCTCGGGTGCTTTGCCTTGAGTCAGGATCGGCGATGCTGAATCACGATGTTGCCAGGTTCGCATCACTGCAGGAGCGATCAGCATCCCGAGCAAGGCTAACACAATGACCAACCGAATTGACGAACGCGAAGTCATGTTGGGTGTGGAGATGAGAGGAGATCGTATCTGGCGAATTCTAGTTGGCTATCGTTTAACCGCAAGCCGCAGAAGCATCCAAAAGTCAATTAGCTAGGAGATCCAAAGTGTGCCACTGTCGCCTACCCACCATTTTGAAATGGACGGACTACGTCTATCATCACGCATGCCATGAGCATTCGCTTCCTCACGAAGATTCGCCAGGACGTCACGATGAACCATTCGGCATGTACTGCAATCGAGTTGGCAGGCGACGTGCGCACGGTCAGGCATTTGGCGACATATTTTCAGGAGCTCAAACAAACAGCGGGAGAAATGGCCGTCCGGATTACTGCTCAAGAACGTGGTTATTTCACGCCCACGGAAGACGACGCAACGAAAGCCGTGTTGGTATCGTACTGGCAAGCGAGGAATGCCCTGTTCGATCTCGTCACGACATACCGCGAAGATCGACAGTTAAGCGACGAACAGAGGCCAGTCGCATTCCTTACGGCATTTGCCGCCACCTTACTGCTCATCGATGCTGCTCGCTTTTTACGTGAAACGGTTGATGGCAGACCCGTGGTGCGACGAAAACTGAACGAGGCCGCGCCTCAACTCGGTGTGCCAAATGGCATCTACGATTTGATCCAGAAGTCGCTGGTGAGCACTCGGCATGCCTGGCACGTGTATCACGCCATTCAGTATTTCGAAACCCATGGCACACAGTTTCGCGAGATCCGCCGCGATTCAGAAATAGGTGCGTTGCTGGAGATCATTGACCGGCTGAAACATCGGATGGACGTTTCCATAGCGCAGTTCGCACGTGCCAAGCTCCGCACCCGCAGTAGCCAACTACTGCGAGGGCTCGGCCGAGACACGCTGGGACGAGCTCTCTATGGCCTGCATAAATTTGGCGGCAACATGGTCGCCGACCGTTATCTCCGAAGGGGACGTCGACCGGCCCTGTCGCCGGCGATCACCGATCAATTACGCACATTGCTGACTCCCGGTGACGTACTTGTCGTGCGCAAGGACTACGCATTAACCAATTACTTTTTGCCGGGCTACTGGCCCCATGTAGCCCTCTACCTGGGTGATGCCAACGCACTCACAAACATGGGTCTGCATGAACACGCCAACGTATTGCCGCGATGGCGGCGATTACTGGAAGCATCCCTTGACGAACCTCGCCGAGTGCTTGAAGCGATGCGAGATGGCGTGCAGATTCGATCTCTGAATTCCGCCTTCCGTTCCGATTCCATCGTGGTGCTACGACCCAAGCTGTCGCCGCCAGACGTCGCACGCGGATTGGCTCGCGGCCTCGCTCACGAGGGCAAACCGTACGATTTCGATTTCGACTTTACCCGAGCGGATCGGCTCGTCTGTACTGAAGTTGTCTTCCGGGCCTTTGACGGTCTGGGGCCAATTTGCCTCCCGTTGACGCGCCGTGCCGGCCGATTGACACTGTCCGGCAATGATCTGATCGAACTTGCACTCCGACGCGATCAGTTTGAAGCCGTTGCGGCCTACGTGCCCCAGGTCAACCCCGATCTTGTGCAAGGCGCCGCGACCGACGAGCTCATCCGAACCGTTCAGCCATCGCAGTAGTAGGCACACTCCGGATTCCGTAAGGCACACGGAGTGTGCCTACTACAACCGAAACCAAGTGGGATGTTAGAAAGAGAGCGCCCCTATGAAAACACCCATT
>JANNPR010001132.1:0-3584 GCA_031400345.1 Planctomycetota bacterium
GAATCAGCGGGGTCTCACTGATTAGCGGTACGGACCAAGTGCCTGGTATTCGAGAAGTGTTGGCAGACAAATCGGCAGCGGGAGAGTCTGTCGGGGCCTTGGCGACGATTGCGGTGGTACTGGTATTGGCCGGTCTAGGCTTCAAACTTGCCGCAGTTCCTTTTCACTTTTACGCTCCAGACGTTTACCAGGGCGTGTCCAACGCAAATGCCGGTATTTTAGCGGTGGCTCCCAAGATTACGGGCATGGTTGCACTCGTTCGGCTGATGACATCTCTCGCGCCGCAAGCACCTTTCGCTTGGCAATTAGTCATGGTCCTCGCGATTTTGACGATGACCATTGGCAACGTTTGTGCACTATGGCAAAAGAATATACGTCGGCTTATGGCGTATTCTTCAATTGCACACAGTGGTTATCTGTTGGTGGGAATCTCCGTCGGATTGGCGTTCGAGAGGCATTTAGACGGTGCCGGGGGCATTTCGGCCTCTCTGTTTTACCTATACGTCTACGTCTTAGCCTCAATAGGTGTCTTCGCGGCGCTGACATGGCTAGGCAGCGAACATCGGCAAATTTCCAATCTGGAAGAGCTGTCAGGACTCGGTCGTACTCGGCCTTGGGGAGCTGCCGTGTTGGCGGCGAGCATGTTTTCACTGGCTGGAATCCCACCTTTGGCTGGATTTTGGGGGAAGCTTACGCTATTTACTGGAGCGATGAACCTAGCCGTTGGTGCACAGTCGTCAGTACTTGGCTCCTGGTTCTTGTTACTAGCGATTATCGGGGCCCTCAATGCGGCCGTTGCGGCCGCCTACTATTTGCGCGTGGTCGGCGTGCTTTACTTCCAGCCTTCGCTATCCGTCTTGCCCGCAGAGGGTGGAGTTGGCGCATGGTTGGCAGCCGCCGGCGCGGCGCTATTAGTTATTACAATTGGCCTTTCGCCAGGCCTGGCGTTGCAGCATACTGGGCAGGCAGAGAAAGCGTTTTTGCTTCGCGGTCATGCCCTCAGTCAAAGTCCTTCAATTCAAGACGAAATCAAAACGGCACAAAGGTGAAATGCCACTCAATGCCGATAGAATGGTTAGCCTGGAGGTCGGGACGTACATTTGATTAAAATGAAGCGACAACCTAATCTTGGGAGCGTTTTCGCAATGCAAAGCCGTGTATTCCGGCTAGGAGATCTGGTCGTCTTCTCAAAAACGAAGCACAGTGTCAGCCCCGGACGACGCGCCCGGGATATCGACCCGGCGCCGCACGGCGAGGAATATACGTACCAGGTGGATAAGTATTGGATCGTCAGCAATGTTCGTAATGACAACGTTCTGATATTGGCGACTCGTCGAGGAAAGCTCAACGAGGTCCCGGCTGACCATCCGAACCTGCGTCGAGCAGCCTGGTGGGAACGGCTTCTCTACCGGCATCGGTTCCCGGATGTCGTCCCGGTCACGATCACCGATTCTTGACCGAATCGTCAGACTTTGACAGGGCGACCTTTGCGAACCGATTCCGCTTGCTTCTGGCATAATACGACCGCATCGCGTGCCACATCGCCCGCTAAAATTTTCGAGGATTTACCGGCGCGAATCGACTGGATCACTTCCTTAATCTCAGATTCGAACGCGCGGACTGGATTGCCATCTCCTAGATCGGGTCGCAAAACTTTTCCAGAACTAGTCAGCACCTTCAAAGGCATAGATTCTGGATGGTCAGTGAACGCGGCAAATTCGAAGTGCAGCGTGGCTTTTTCCAAGTGTATTTCGAAGCCGTGAGTAAAAGGTCTCCCCTGTTGCGGAATGATCCCGCAGGTTGCACTGACAACTAAAGTGGGGTCCGCGAAGTAGAACGATGTATTGCAGAACTCGACAACCTCACCGCGCAAGCGTCCCTGACTGCATACCGCAGTGGGCATTCCAAACAGCAAACGGATGAAATGTGCGTCGTGCACATGCAAATCGATTAATGGACCGCCGACGCGTTCCGGATCATAGAAATCTTTCAACCACAGTGGATCTGAGATAACTCGCTTAAAGCTCCCCCCGAGGAGACGTCCATGTTTACCGCTGTCAATTAGCTTTCGCGCATGCACGTACTCAGCGAAAAAGGGTAACACTTGCCCCACTAGGAGCTGTCGCTTGGACTGTTCAGCGGCTTTCACCATTCGTTGGCATTCGGCTGCCGTCAGCGCCATGGGCTTTTCTACCAACACATGCTTTCCAGCGCGAAGGGCCTCGATGGAGCACTTAGCATGCATGTCGGGCGGGAGACAAATGTCAATCAGATCGATGCTGGGATCCGCCAACATTTCCTCGAACCGTGCATACTTGGCAATTTCTGTCAAATCAACCTGTTCGCCCGGCGGTCCAAAGTTTCCCTTAATGGATCGCCAGTCACCGGCTAATTTTTGTTGGTCCCGCGTGCAAATCGCCGACAGTTGTACTCCCTTTACTTGACGATAAGCCAAGTAATGAATCCAACCCATGAAACCAACACCTACTATGCCGACTCGCACCATTGGCGTAATTCCCTTCGTTTGCTTTTGACGTATGTCGTTTTTCGGTTTGCCTGAATCGCTCGTTTTGCCCTTGCTTGTAGAAAATCCTCCGACAAGCAAGGATGATTATGACGACGCTTGTACCTAGGTTAGCCTCTTGCCTTTGCGGAAGTCTGACACTGGAGGTCGCCATGCGACGAATCTATCTGGATAATAATGCAACGACGCCCATTGCGCCGAGCGTCCAAGAGGCAATGCTGCCATTCTTGGCGCAACATTATGGGAACCCGTCCAGCTCGCACGCACTTGGCCGAGCTTGCCACGAAGCGATTGAGGATGCTCGCGGATATGTCGCCGCCCTGCTGGGCGCCGAGCGTGACGAAATATATTTCACGTCCGGAGGAACCGAGGCGAATAACCTTGCGATTCAA
Source organism: Planctomycetota bacterium (assembly GCA_031400345.1). Classification (GTDB taxonomy): domain Bacteria; phylum Planctomycetota; class Planctomycetia; order Pirellulales; family Pirellulaceae; genus JANNPR01. The sequence continues at coordinate 2,917 of JANNPR010001132.1, forward strand.
GGGGTCATGATGCGGGATGCCCCACCCTGCGACAGCCATCTGGTCATTTCGGCAATCGAGCATCCGTCCGTGGGACAGCCGGCTAAATGGCTGCAACGCATGGGCTATGAACTGACCGTCGTGCCCGCCAATTCCGACGGAGTCGTAGAGCCCGAGGCTATTAAAATGGCACTCCGCAGAAACACACGACTGGTCAGCGTCATGCATGCCAATAATGAAATTGGAACACTGCAACCAATTCGCGAAATAGCCGCAATTTGTGACGAAAGCGAAGTATTGCTGCACACCGACGCTGCTCAGAGTGCCGGCAAGGTACGCACCCTGGTTGAAGAACTCGACGTCGACCTGCTCAGTCTTGCGGGGCACAAAATGTACGCACCGAAAGGCGTCGGTGCCTTATTTGTTCGTTCGGGTGTCGCTGTGGAACCTGTGTTGCATGGTGCCGGTCACGAAGCAGGATTACGCCCTGGAACGGAGAATACTGCTTCGATTGTAGCTTTAGGCTGCGCTGCCAAGCTGGCCATGAAAATTCAGGACGAAGCCGCGGAACGGATGATGAAGTTCCGAGATCGCTTTCTGGCAAGGTTACGCCAGGGGATTCACGAGCCTGTTTTGGTGAACGGTGAAAACGTCGAGCGATTACCGAACACCTTGAGCATCAATTTTCC
>JANNPR010001239.1:0-2537 GCA_031400345.1 Planctomycetota bacterium
GGGTGTCATCGAGCATTCCGCGGCGCTTGAGATCACGAACTAACGCGGCCATCGGCTGGTCGACCTCTTTGCAGATCTTGTCCAGCGATTCGCCCAATTCGGTTCCTTTGTTGCCGTGATGATCCCAATCGGTGTGAAACAACTCCACAAAGCGCACGCCGCGTTCCACTAACCGCCTGGCAAGTAGACAGTTGTAAGCAAACGAGGGTTTTCCGGCCTCAATTCCGTACATCGACAATGTTTCTTGCGACTCGGCCGCGATATCCATGAGTTCCGGAGCGCTGCTCTGCATCCGAAACGCCATCTCATACGAGGCGATACGGGTGGCGATTTCCGGGTCACCTGTATCGGCCAGCCTCAATTGATTGAACTCATTGACCGCTTGCACGAATTCGCGTTGTCGCGGCAAAGAGATGCCGGATGGATTCTGCAGATTCAAAATGGGATCACCGGCATTGCGGAACGGTACGCCTTGATAGGTCGTAGGCAAGAATCCACTGCCCCAGTTCGGCGATCCACCCCGCGGCCCACGGGGGCCGGATTGCAAGACCACGAAACCGGGCAACTCTTTCGATTCACTGCCAATTCCATAGGTCACCCAAGCGCCGATGCTCGGTCGTCCGAACATGGCGGAACCGGTGTTCATGAAAAACTTAGCTGGGCCGTGATTGAACACGTCGGTTTTCATCGCGCGCAGAATCGCGATGTCGTCCACAATTTCTGAAAGATACGGAAGGCACTCGGAAACCTCTCCACCGCTTTTTCCGTGGCTCGCGAATTTGCGTTTGGTTCCAAGTAAGGCCGCGTCCTTTTTAATAAACGCAAACCGTTTGTTCTCGACATACGACTGCGGAATAACCTGCCCGTGTAGCTCTTGAAGCTTGGGCTTGAAATCGAATAAGTCGAGCTGGCTGGGACCGCCCGCCATGAACAAAAAAATGACGTTTTTGACTCGCGGCGGGAAATGCGTCGGCAGAATCGCCAGCGGATCCGTTACGCGTCCGGGAGGCTTTCCGGACACGGGTGCCGCCGTAAGCCCGTCGTTTTCCAATAGTCCCGCCAGCGCCATTGCACCCAGACCCATCCGGCATTCGCGCATGAAATGGCGGCGAGTTCGATGTATCGATTCCGTCGTACTGGGACAGGAAGGATCTTGAAGCATTGGTTCGTATCCGTTATTCGCGAGTAATGAACTCGTCTAAATTTAAAAGAATCCGACCTATAACCGTCCATGTAGCCAAATCGACCACATCCGCTTGCCCCTCGATTTTCGATCCTGCAATATCTTGAGCGACCGCGATATCGGTTCCTAAAACGGCAAACTGTTCGTTGGCCAACTGAACGACACGGCTGAGTTCCTCGTTGGATGGCGAGCGAGCCAAACAAATACGGAAGGCATACTTGCCTCGGTGCCACGGATCACTGGAACACTCGTGCACGATGCGTCGCGCCAACGCTTGGGCACATTCCACAAACACGATGTCATTTGCCATCGTTAAAGCTTGGAGCGGGGTGTTCGAACGAATTCGACGTGTGCAGGTGAGGTTGGCATTGGGGGCATCAAATGCGGTCAGCATGGGGTACGGCAGCGATCGCCAAAAAAAGGTATACATCCCGCGACGGTACCGATCACCATCCGTGGCCGCCGTCCAGGCTTTGGGATCTTGAGTAAAAGCGTACACGCCTTCTGGCTGAGGCGGCAGAACGCTGGGACCTCCGATTTTGGGGGTCAACAAGCCCGCAGCGGTTAGCGCTGCGTCGCGGACGACCTCCGCCTCGACCCGCAAACGGGTTTGCCGTGACAGAAGATCATTACGTGGATCCGTTTCGGTCAAATTCGGCCGCATTTGCGACGATTGTTGATACGTCGCTGAGTTTACCAACATCCGGTGCATACGCTTGATGCTTCCAGAAAGAGGTGCCTGTTGATCACCGTTGCTGAACTCCACCGCGAGCCAATCCAGTAGTTCGGGGTGCGTAGGATGCATTCCTTGTGTGCCAAAATCGTCCTCGGTCTCCACCAGGCCACGACCAAAGAACAGCTGCCAATGGCGATTCATGATCACCCGCGGAGTCAGTGGATTGGCGGGATCGGTCAACCAGCGAGCCAAATCCATGCGGTTTGGTTTCCCGCCGCCGTTGTGCAAATCGGGCAATACAGCGGGTACGGCCGGTTCCACTTGAACTCCTGGGCTCAAAAAATCGCCACGCTTATGCACATGCGTTAGTCGTGGTTCGACTCGTTCTCGTAGGACCATAGTTTTCGGTATTTTGGGCTCCGATTCGCGCAGCTTCGCGATCTCATCCAGCAGTGGAAATGTTTCTCGCGCCTTATCGGTCCGCCGGTAATAGTCCTGAATCAGCTTCTTATTGTTTTCGTCTCGCTTTTCGAAAGGCATGTCGTAGGCGACTTGGATTGGGCCAGGTAAGCGCGCTCTTTGTTCGGGAGTTACCAACGCTTCCCACTCCCGCTGTTTGGTTTCTAGATCCGACTGCTGACTCTCCAATTGCTTTTCCCGATCCGCAATCTGGCCGCG
>JANNPR010001056.1:0-2364 GCA_031400345.1 Planctomycetota bacterium
TAGATCCGATTCCATGGCGCAGGACCTCGGCGCTTGGTCGATCCAAATGCGGGAAACTATATCCGACTTTCTGCGTAACATAGGGACACGCGTTCCAATGTGAGCTCGATTCGATTACTTTGTTCGATTACTCTGGTGAGCGCAGTTTGTAATAGGACGTAGTGGAGAGTAACGGTTATGAAGGTTTGGATCGGGTCATTAATTGCGTTGATTCTGGGAGCTGGCGGGGCTCTGGGGCTAACGGCCTGGGAGTTTCGCGGCGTACAAGAAGAGTTCCTAAGGGACAGTGGAGATTCGCCGGCGGCGGTCCCGGCCAACGCTTCGAACGTGGATTCGGCACAGTCACCTGTCGCATTCGTCGTGGGGGAACAGGATTTCCGCATGGGCTCGCGGGAGCGGAACGAGACGATTCAACACACATTTCTGGTCAAAAATGAAGGGGGCGGACGGCTGCAGTTATCGCTCGGCAATTTGTCTTGCAGCCAATGCGTGCAGACCGAGTTTAAGCAAGCTTCCGTTGGACCCGGCGAAACGGAAGAGATCAAAGTGACGTTTGTTACAAAAAAACCTGGTCCAGAATTCCGCGAAGGTTTAGAGATTACCACTAACGACCCGAACAAGCCTCGGATCGCCCTGGGTGGGCGCGGAGTCGTACTAATGGGCGCTGTCGCCGAGCCGAGCGAGTTGACTCTGGGTGGCGTCTCCGCCAGCGAAGGTGGCGAGGGCGAATTTCAAATCACTTCGTTTCGCGACGACGATATAAGTGTCGTCGAACAAACGTATGCCAACCCAGCCATCGCCGAGTTTTTCGAAGTAACTTTCATAAAACTTTCTCCAGATGAGCTTAAATCAAAGCCGTATGCTAAGTCCGCTCTGAAGGTGGTCGTGCGCGTTAAACCTGGATTACCGATCGGGCCTTTGAATCAGACAATCCATGTTAAAACGACTACGGACAATGGTCTGCTGGTCGACGTACCGATCCGCGGCACGATTGTTAGCGACATTTCTGTGGTGGGTGGGGGTGGATACCGATTCGAAAACAACGTTCTCGTACTCGGACCGGTAAAGCGCAGCGACGGCGCCAAAGCCAATTTGCACGTGATGGTCAAGGGCCCGCAACGCGAGTCAGTTACACTTTCCGTTGGCACAGTCGATCCGCCAGAGGCACTGCGAGCTACACTCGGACCAATCCGCAAACAAGGCGGCGGCGCTATTCATATCTATCCGCTCACCGTCGAGGTTCCTCAAAATAGTCCTGAGGTGAATCGCTTGGGAACTGCCGAGAACAAGGCGGGGCAGATCCTCATTGAAACAACCCATCCGGAAGCGAAACAGGTATTGATCAACGTGCGATTCAGGACTGAAGAGTGATTCGCTTCATGGACGGAGCCTTAAAATGAGTAGCATTGTACGAGCATGGGTGGCAGCAACTCTGATCAGCGCAGTGGCCGGGAGCGGTGGTTGCGAACGTTCGACACCACCCGATGCAACTTCGATACCTGTGTCGAAAAATATCGAACGAGATAAACATCCCGGACAGGTCTCGCATGCGTCGCCTATTCAGAAGGTCACGGACCAGGCGGTGTTGGACAAGCAAAATAAGGGCGAACAACTAGACGTTGACAATTCAAACGTCGGTGACGCCGCGACACAAGTGCTCAACAAGCTTAGTGTGAACGATAAGCCTAGCGCGACCGATCGGCAAAAACCTCCATCGGATGATCCGCCAGACAACAAGCAACAAGCTGCTCAGTCCGAAGAATCAAAGAAACGCGAGCCGCTGTTTGAGGGATGGCCGCAGCCGCGCTTGGTTCTTTTCTTAACTGGTCAACAGCTGGGATACATCGAGCCTTGCGGTTGCACAGGTCTGGCGAACCAAAAAGGCGGGTTGGCTCGGCGCCATACTTTGTACAAAGAATTAGAGGCTCGGGGGTGGCCTGTTGTCGCCATGGACGTCGGGAACCAGGTTCGCCGGTTTGGACGCCAAGCCGAGATTCAGTTCCAAACAACTGCCGAGGCCATGAAGAAGATCGGCTACCGTGCCATCGCACTGGGAGCCGATGACCTTCGCTTGACCAGCGGTGAGTTGGCCGCATTCACTGTGGCTCCAAGCCCGTTCACTTCGGCGAATACGGCCGTTAATGATCCTGAAGTTACGGCTGCGCAGCAAATTATCGATGCGGGTGGCAAGAAAATTGGCGTCACAGCAGTCGTCGGCAATTCCTTCCTGAACAAGGTAACCAACACTGAAATCATCCGTAAACCACCCGAACAGGCCATCAATGAATCGTTGACCGCGTTGGCTAAGGCTCGCTGCGATCTTTTGGTGCTACTTGCACACGCTTCGATCGAGGAGTCTCAGCA
>JANNPR010001281.1:0-1836 GCA_031400345.1 Planctomycetota bacterium
AAAGAAGTCCGCACGCTTTAACAACCAACTCAACGCCTGATTTAGCTCTTGATGATGCTCGCGGCAATTGCTATCACGTCCCTGTGCTTGATGCGACATATCCGAATCCTTTCGGGTAAGAGATCGGAAACGTTCCGACTTGGTAATCGAATAGTCTCCGTAACTCTACGTCGCATCAAGACTTATTTTTTATCCCCTCCAAAGATGGTTCACGGCGTAGGGTGCCACCCTCACCCCGAACCCCGAACCCTGAACCCTGAACCCTTCCTCATGATCGCCCACGCCCTTCGACACTCGTTCCTCGTGTCTCAGGGACGTGCCACCCTACGCCGATAACCTTGTTTCGAATTGTACTTTGATTTCGCGGGCCTTTTTTCTCTGTTCCATTGTTGCGAAGGTGATGACCGGGGGGCCAGCTGCTTTCTCTTTTTTCTTGCGCGGGTAGTTGCGGCTCGTTTTGGACTTTCTCTGGTATGTATCCTTTAATGCCCGCTTGAGCCGCAAGTGGAGAGCTTCGCCTTTTTCCGGGACACTTTTATATTCATCCATCGCAGTGCGATAGGCGCGTAACATCTCCGCAATGCTTAAAAGTTCGGGATCGAGTTTCTGTATCTGTAGCTGATATTGGGCGTAGATCGTCATGGCCCATATTCCTAGCAGAGACCAGGTAGCCTCCAATAACGCGTTCTCTGGCGAATGGCTGCGCAGCTTTGTGCGATCGAATGTTTGCTTGACGTGCCTATAAAAAACTTCGATTCCCCACCTCAAAGAATATGTCCGAATGACGTCGACATCAGAAAGCTTTTTTTCGTCCAACACCGATGTTACGAGATATACCGGATGCTTGCCGTTGTGAGCCACGACCAACCGTAGCACCAGCGGTGGTTGAGATTTCGAGGCTGCGCGATCCGGCCAACAGTACACCAATCCGTTCCTCTCTTTCACATAGCCAAGTTTCTTTAGTAGGTGAACATTCGAGCCCACACGAATTAGGAACTGATGCCCGGCGGCGAGCACGTCACTCCACAATGCGTATCCATAAAAACCCGCATCTGCAACTAACAGCGACAATTTCGGCAGGTCCTTTAGCATCTCCTTGAGGTGCTCTCGTTCGCTGCTGTTGGACGGGCCTAAACGCCAGCTCCAGGGCAATCCTACGCCCAGATGCCAGATCGTCGTCACCCACATTTGTGGGCTATTGGCCTTCTTGGCTCGGGTCGTGGCTGACTGTTTACACTTCCGGGCTCGCTGTTTGGCTTTCTTGGCGCGAGCCGCGGCCATTTGCTTGTGCTTTCGGGAATGCCGTTTAGTCGCCTTAGTAACGGTCGGAGCTTTTGGTTTTGGCGAAAAGTAACGCTCATTTGACGCTGTACGGGGCAGTTCGAAGCGACTCCCATCCGCGCCAAACGCGACATAGTCACCAACTCTCCAGCGGTCTGCGAACACGGTTTCCATGCGATGACGAAAGACTACTGCTAGCGCCGCGATCAGGACGCTCGTCCACCGACGCAACAACTTCGTGAAGGCTTGGTAGCTTGACGTAGGAACATGCTTTTCACCCAGAATGCGCCTGCTAACTTTTTTCGCTTGTTGAAAGCGTTCCCCTAACGTCTTTTTCCCAGACCAGGCCCATAAGATTGCGCACATTACCAATCCGCGAATCGACCAAGCACAATCCGGGCGCCACTTCACTGCAAAGAAGTCCGCACGCTTTAACAACCAACTCAACGCCTGATTTAGCTCTTGATGATGCTCGCGGCAATTGCTATCACGTCCCTGTGCTTGATGCGACATATCCGAATCCTTTCGGGTAAGAGATCGGAAACGTTCCGACTT
>JANNPR010001086.1:0-2110 GCA_031400345.1 Planctomycetota bacterium
GGCGCGTAGAAGCCCATGGGCTGGCTGTTGAGAATGGCTGCGGCAAAAGCCGCTGGATAATGGTGTTTTAGCCATGCCGAGACATACACCAGCAAGGCAAAACTCGCCGCGTGCGATTCTGGAAAACCGTATTCACCGAAACCTCGAATCTGTTGAAACAAACGATCGGCGAATTCTTGCGATAGACCGCGTGCTTGCATACCGTCTATGAGCCTAGTGCGAAACTGTTCGATGATCCCGGGCCGTCGCCAAGCCCCCATCGCACGACGAAGTTGGTCCGCTTCGCCGAGAGTAAATCCAGCTGCCACGACCGCTAGGCGCATGGCTTGCTCTTGAAAGATTGGCACGCCCATCGTCTTCTCGAGCACCTCTCGGATCGCATCGTTGGGATAATCGACCTTTTCCTCACCGGCACGACGTCGTAGATACGGATGCACCATCTGACCTTGGATAGGTCCGGGGCGAACAATGGCGACCTCAATGACCAAATCGTAAAAACATCGCGGTTTCAGCCGAGGCAGCATGCTCATCTGTGCCCGACTTTCAATCTGAAACACTCCCATTGTGTCGGCGGCGCAGATCATGTCATAGACCCGGGGATCGCCTTCCGGAATTGTTGCGAGAGACAGCGATCGACCGTGGTGCTGCTGAACGAGGGTAAAACACTTGCGAATGGCGGTGAGCATTCCCAGCGACAAGCAATCCACTTTCAAGATACCCAGCTCGTCGAGATCGTTTTTGTCCCACTCGATAACGGTTCGCCCTTCCATGGCCGCATTTTCGATCGGTGCTAACTCGCATAAAGGCCCGTTCGTGATCACCATCCCGCCGACGTGCTGTGACAAATGTCGTGGAAAGCCGATCAATTCATTTACTAAATGCATCAACCGCCTACCGACGTCCGACTCCGGATCGATGCCAACTTGGCGGCAGCGATCCGGTAACTTGGCTTCGTACTCATAACCTTCGACTATTTTGGCTAACGCATCGACTCGGTCGAGTGACAACCCAAGCGCCTTTCCCACGTCTCGTATCGCCGATCGGGAGCGGTAACTGCTTACGACCGCGGTCATACCGGCTCGATCGCGACCATACTTCTCATAAATATATTGCAGAACCTCTTCGCGTCGTTCGTGTTCAAAATCGACATCGATGTCCGGAGCCTCGTTGCGTTCTCGGCTGATAAATCGTTCGAACAAGACATCGGTTTGTTTGGGATCGACGGAAGTTATCTCCAAGCAGAAGCAGACGGCTGAATTGGCTGCGGAACCTCGTCCTTGGCACAAGATCTGGCGACCGCGTGCAAACCGGACCAAATCCCAAACCGTGAGAAAATACGCTTCGTATTGCAGGTCCGATATCAGTTCGAGTTCATGCTCGATAAGTTGTTGGACCTTCTCAGGAACTCCGTCGGGATACCGCTGCGCCGCCCCAGTCGCAGTCAGAAACCTCAAATAATCCAGTTTGGTTTGGCCTTCAGGTGCCAATTCTTCTGGGTACTCGTAGCGCAACTCATCTAGCGAAAAATGGCAACGGTCGGCGATCTCGATAGTTGCCTTCAAGGCTTCGGGAGCCTGCGCGAATAGGGTTTCAATTTCGGAGACTGAACGCAAATGACGTTCGGCATTGGCGAACCGAAATAGACCTGCTTGATCCACAGTCACACCATGCCGCACTGCGTTAACCACGTCGAATAAAGGAAGCCGAGCTGGCGAATGATAATGCACATCACCAGCGGCAACCAAAGGTACTCGGGAACGTAGTGACAAGTTCTGCAGTCGTGCCAACCAATCCGCGTCGGCAGGGCCGCGCGGGAGCTCGGCAACCAGATAACAGCGATCGCCGAACACTTCCCGGTATCGCTCGACGTCGCCGAGCACAGGTGGTTCATCGGTGAGCTGCTTTATGTTCGTGGATAGGGGCGGGTTATTCGTTTCAAGCTCCCGTCGCTTCGGCAATATTACTGCCAGCAACCCCGGTGCATATTCCGCAATATCCGCCAACAACAGCTCGCATTCCCCTTTGATCGCTCGTCGGCGCCCCACCGTAATGAGACGAGACAGACGGCCATAGGCTTGGCGATCGGTCGCTAACAGAACCACTGGAAGAG
>JANNPR010000375.1:0-2631 GCA_031400345.1 Planctomycetota bacterium
GGCGCTTTAGGTAGAGGCAGGTTTGGCCCCTAAAGCCTCCGCTCCAACCCGCCATTCGGATTACCCGCAAGACTCTTACTCTGTCTATGCCGTGGTCGTGTTGTAGTAAGCACACTCCGAGCTTGTGAATTAATTGATTTGTGCTTCCATGCTTGCACAAGATATTGTGCCAAATGTGGCTTGCAGGCTCAGGATATGGTGCAAGCATTCCGTTGGGTTTCGATTTTTTCACAAGCTCTCCGTGTGCCGTAACGGCACACGGAGTGTGCCTACTACAACGGAGCCTCTGTCATGTTATCGGTCACAAATAGGAACTTTCGAATGCGTTGCCTGGGGATTGTCATTACGTCTGTCATGGCCGTGTATCTGGCTACGCTGTCGGGAAGCGCGCTGGCGGCACAGGATGCGACCGAGGGTGCGCGCGGACCGGGCCTCAAGCCGCTCGATTTCGCGTCCCTTGAAATGCCGGTTCCGCGGACGTGGGAACTGACGCACGTTCAACCCGAACATTTCGCCAAAGCGATGGGAAATGACCCGCGGCGGATCTTCGAGTTCGTGCGAGACCAGATCGCGTTCGAGTCCTATACCGGTTGTCTGCGTGGCCCTCGCGGCACGCTGCTGGCCATGGCCGGTAACTCTGTCGACCGCGCGTCATTGTTGGCGGAAATGCTGAAGTTTGCGGGGCACAAAGTGCGGTTCGCGAGTGGCCGACTCTCCCAGAGCGATGCCAGGGAGCTCGTCCATTCCATGTGGGCTAAATGCCCACCCGCCCAAGTGTCTAAGAAGGCGAATGAAACGTCAGCGGAACTGCAGGCTGTTGCCAAGACATTCGCCGCCGCAATCCAACGCGATTATTCGCTGGTTCGCGACCATCTTGAAAAAGCACAAGGCTTGCCGTCTTCCGATCCCGGACCGAGCATGGACGCGTTGGTACAGGAAGCGCGGTCACACGTGTGGGTGCAGTCGCTGCGCGACGGTCAGTGGGTGGATTGGGACCCCGCGTTTGCCGATTCAAGTCCGAGTGCAACCTACGCGAGCCCCGAGGCAACATTTGAGAATCTGCCGGACGAATGGCTGCATCGGGTGACAATTCGTTTGAAGGTAGAGGAATACCCGCTCCTCACTAGGGGCGACGGTCCGATCGAGTCGCAAGTGCGTGAGGTGCTTCGCTTCGAGGCCCCGTCGGCGGATCTTTCGGGCGTCATGGTCATGTTGGCGCACCAGCCTGAAATGTGGAAGGGACCGGCGGACTCCATGGAGGCCGCTCTCTCCACGGCGATTGAGGAGACGGGACGCGTGAAGCCCGTGCTGATTCTGAATCGCCCGGAACCAACTTGGAAAGCCGGCGAACCTTTTCAGCAACGATTGCCGACCGGCCGCGGGCTTGGGGGCGTAGGCACCCTGCTGGGTGGTGTCGGCTCACGTAAACCTGTGCCGATTGCGACCGCCCAGTGGATCGAAGTCGATTTGCTGGCGCCCGATGGTCACAAGGAGGCAGTGGCCCGTGAGGTCTTTGATGTGGTCGGCGTCGCACGCCGCGCGGCGATGCAGCCGTGGAACCAAAAGGAACTGCGGAACCGAACCGGCGCGGAAACCAACCGCAACGTTACCGGCAGTCTATTCACTCTGTTCTTTATGACGGGGCGAATCCACTCCGCGCATTTGCGTGGTACTGGCAAAAACGATGAAAAAAACGTGAGTAACGCCGCTCACGTCGTTAACGATTTGATGCGGATACATATCACATTCGCGGCAACGTCGGACGAGATCCTAGGTCAGATCACCGCCAAAAATGGAAGTACGGTGCGCTTTTATTGTGATACGCCCCGACTTCACATCGTGGATGCCTCGCGGGACATAGAGACCATCCATGTCGGCTTTGATTTGCGCCAGGACGGCGTCCGCGCAGTAGGCCGCGATGCGCCCGTCGATGTGGTCCATCGAGCTCAATTGCTGCGCGGCATCGTGACTGGCACCTTGGAACGCGTGCTCATGGAATACTTCACCGCAACGTCGCCGGAAAAAGCCATTGACAAACCGGTCATGAGTACGAGTTCGCTGTTCGAGGTGGCGCACCGCGAGAAGATCGCCACGGTGTTATTGACCCGCGCATCCGATATCCCGCGCCATGTTCCAAATAACGACGTCCAAGTGCGATTGAAGAGCGAGTTGGAACAAGGATATCTGGCAGTGGCGCCGGCGAGTGCGGTCAACCTGCACGAGCTGCCGAGATATGCATGGTGGAGGATCGACCCGCGAACAGGTGAATCGATAGGAGTTACCGACGAGGGACTCCACGGAGCCCCGGCGACGGAGAAGGTGACAATCAAATCGGTACTCAAGATCATTTACTACCGCGCCCTGAACATTTACATCGTTGAGTTCACGGTCGGCCAAGCCGGTTTGGCAGGTACTGTGTTTCGCAATACCGCCTGGATCGATCCAGAGGAGGAATTCGTTAGCTTGCTCAAAACGGTGTCGGACACGGTTATCTATCGGACAATCCCCTAGGAGATCTCCCATGGCCAGAATCGTCCGTCCCGGTATGTGTTATCTATTGGGTTTCCTGATGTCGGTCCATCCGATATTAGGCCAAGTGGATTGCTCCTATGCTCAAACCTCGACCACTTG